>NZ_JBJMQP010000060.1:0-24032 GCF_045802625.1 Hyalangium sp.
GTGGTGACGCCCGAAATGCCCGAGGTCGCGGTGATGCCGGCGCAGGTGCTGCGCTCGCCGTGGAAGACGGTGTCGATGGCGATGGTCGCATGGCCCGCCCCAGCCAGGGCGTTGATGATGGCAGTCGCGGTGGTGCGGCTGCTCTTGAGGCCGTGGCTGAAGATGGTGACGGGATAGCCCGTCGTCGGAGCGGCCGTGGTGGGCAGGGCCAGCAGGAAGAGGACCCGCTCGAACCGGGGGGCGGTCGGGTTCAGCGTTCCGCCCGTTCCCGTCAGCAGGAAGGGCAGGACCACCGAGCCCTGGAAGATCTTGCCGATGTTGGCAATCGGCAGGCCCGCCGCCTGCATCTGGGGCGTGATCTGAGTCGTCACGTCGGCCAGGTAGATCGGTGCCTCGGGCAGGCCCTTGGGGCCGTAGACGGCGGAGGGCAGGCCCGCCAGCGTCTTCTGAATGGAGACCGTGCTCTGCGTGGTGAAGGCCCACGCCAGGGCGACCTTCGAGCGCGGAATGTTCGCCTGCGCCAGCGCGTCGAACATGGGCTTGAAGCCGAGGCGCAGCTGCTCGAGCGCGGCGGCCTGGGCGTCCGACACCACGGACACCTGGCTCTTGCCTTCCACCGACAGCGGGTTGCTCAGGCGCAGCAGCGCGAAGCTGCTCGGGGGCGCCAGGAAGCGGCCCCGCTCGTCCTTGAGATCCGTGGTCATCACCGCCGCGTAGGTGGACTTCTCATCCAGCGGAACCTGCGGCACGAACTGGAGCTGCTGCGGGTTGCTCGAGGAGGTGCTGCTCGAGGCGCAGTTCAGGCAGGCCTTCACATTCGGCTGGGTGCCGCCCGGCGTCAGCTTGACGAACTTGGTGCCCGCCGTGAGGCTGTTGGCGTCCAGCCGGCTGCCCGTGTCGATGACACCCTTCGTGTCGCTGTTCTCCGAGACGCTCGGCGCGGTGGTGGAGAAGCCGTCCAGCGTGTTCAGGCCCGCGATGAGCTGCTGCTGCAGCGGCGAGGCGTTGGACGGGACCGGCAGGTTCACGTGCTGGTTGCCGGCCGTGTCCTTGCCCAGCAGGAGGTTGTTGGGGAACGGGACGATGCTGTTGGCCGGGTTGATCGGGTCCAGATTGAAGGTGGCCTCCGGCATGTTCATGATGCGGAAGGTCCACAGCAGCACGATGTCCTCGCGCTTCACGCCCTGGTTGGCGACGGCGTCCAGCAGCGGGGCGTAGGCGCGGCGCAGCTGCTCCAACTGCAGCGCGCTGGCCGTCTGCTCCTTGAGGTGCTCCACCGGATCCGTGCTCTCGGCGGGGATGAGGTCCGTGGTCGGCTTGCAGTCCGGAGCCGTCAGGTCCTCGCAGGTGACGAGCGGCTGCTGCAGCGAGGCGAGCGCCCACACCGGCGAGCCCACCACCTTCTCGCCTTGCGCGCCCTTCAGGCCATTGTCACCGCCGATGAGCGCCACCGCGTACCGGCCACCCTTGGGCCAGCCCGTGGCGGCGGGGGGACGGATGACGATCTGGCTGGTCTCCGGGTCGTACGCGATCTCCGGCGTGACGGACGGCGTGGCGATGGGCGTGCCCTTCAGCAGGTCGAGGAACAGCACCGTGCTTGGCTTCACCGTGCTCTTGTCCAGGCCGACGATCGTCGTGCTCGCCGAGACGCTGGTCGGGAAGCCGTTGAGGGTGTTGATGTAGTCCTTCGTGAACTCCTGCTCCGCGGCGGGAGCATCGGGATTAATGGGCGCGTTGACCAGCCCTGTCGCCGGATCGATCGCCAGATCGTTCGGCGTCGGCACGACCGCCGGAGAGCCAGCGGGATCAAACTGAGCGACCACGACATCAGGTGCCGGATCCTGCTTGATGTCGGGTGCGCAAGATGCGGCACTCAGGGTCAGCGCCCCGACGAGCAACAGCTTCTTCATTGTGGGAAACCCCCTCCGGAGGAGAGACGACTTGCTAGGCGGCGGTTTGCTAGCACGTTACAGAGGGGGCCGAAAGCAAAGCAGAGTGACGCAGTGAGTCACATTCAGGAGGGCTGACCCGCGCTCCTCTTCGAGTAGGCTCCGGGCGCGCATGAACCGAGAGGAAGCCGCCGAGGCCCTGCAGCTCATCCGCCGCGTCGTCACTCAGGCGCGGGACGAGTCGACCCTCCAGAACTGGGGGCTCATCTGGATTCTCCACGCCTTCACCAACGGTGGGGGCTTCCTTGGTACGCACTGGCTCTTTCTCCAGGGCTACCGCGAGCCCGGCCCCTTCGCGTTATTGTGGGGGGCCATCATTCCGCTCAATCTGCTCTCCATCTTCTGGCTGCAGCGGCGGGAGGCGGCGGGCGTGCGCTCGTTCATCGAGCGTCAGGTGTGGTCCATCTGGACCACGTGCATGGGAGGGCTGGTGCTGGTGGGGCTGATCAACTGGATGGTGGGATTGGAGCTGCTCTTCACGCCCGCGGTGGGGTGCGTGCTCATCGCCATGGCCTTCTCGGTGATGGGCGCGCTGATGGGGCGGGGCTGGTACGCGGCCGCGGCCGTCTACGCGCTCGCGGCCTTGGGGCTGGCGCGCATGCCGCAATGGGGCTTCGCGGGGCTCGGAGGGCTGTGGTTCGTCACGCAGCTGATCGGCGGAGGGCTGCTGCTCAGGGCCCGGCGCCGGCGCCTCGCCGCGGGCGGCCCGCAGGTGCGGCTCGTATGATGCTCACGCCCGAGGAGTTGGCCACGCTGGTGGTGCTGGCCCTGGATCGGCTTGGGATTACGCACGAGGAGCTGCTCTCGCGCCTGTGGGAGTCGGACATTACGCGCGCGGAGGGCGAGGCGGCGGTGCAGGCGCTCGCACGAAAGCGGTTCGTCCAGCAGGAGGCCGGTATCTGGACGCTGACGCCCAGCGGCCACGTGGCGCTGCGAAAGGGCTACGCCGAGCTGGTACGCGCCGAGGACGTGAGCCCCTCCAGCGAGGGCATGGAAGAGTGTCCCTCGCTGCCCTGGCTCACCCAGGTGCACACGGTGTGGGTGGAGGCGCTCTCGCTCAACTACGCGGTGGCGCCGGAGGTGCTCGAGCAGCTGCTGCCCGCGCCCCTGCAGCCGGAGCTGCACAAGGGCACGGCGTGGGTGCAGGTGCTGATGTCCTCGCTGCGGGAGATGCGGCCGCAGGGGTTCGCCGGCCTGTTCGGCTTCAACTTCTACCAGGTGAGCTACCGCGCGGCGGTGCGCTACCAAAACGCCCGGGGGCAGTGGCGGCGCGGCGGCTACTTCGTGCGCAGCGAGACCAATGACGAGCTGATGCGCCGCATCGGCAACGCGCTCGTCGAGTTCAAGTTCCACGACTTCGGCGAGGCGGACATGTTGATGGTCCGCGATGGGGACCGGCTCACCTTCGGGGCGGAGCCGACGCCCGCTTTCCCCGGGGGCCGGCTGGTGGGGGTGCTGAACACGCGGCCGCTGCCCGGGCCTCCCAAGGGCTCGGTCTGGAAGAGCCTGGATGAGCTGCACGAGCCGCTCATCGAGTGCTACGACGCCTTCGGCGTGTCGGACGGCCATATGTACGTGCTCACCGTTGATCGCGAGCCGTGGGACGCGAACTTCGTCCAGCCGGTGGAGCTGTATTGCGAGTACATGCAGGACGGAGTGTTCGCGGGCCATGCGCGGCTGGACTCGGTGCTGCACCTGCGCGAGTGCGCCTACCGCTGGCGTCCGCTGAGGCGCGAGCCCATTCCCGCCGCCGGTTGAGCGCCGGCCCGAGTGCTCGCCCACGAACAAGCAACCGAGCACCTCGCCAGGGGTTCGATTACGCTGGGAGTATGAACCGATTGATCAGCGTCGCTGTGTTGAGCCTCGCGGTGGCGGGTGTGGCCTACGCCGAGGATGCCGGTGGTTTGTCATGGACGGCTCCCGCCGAGTGGAAGCCCCAGGGTGAGCGCCCCATGCGCGTCGTCACCTACTCCATCCCCGCCGCGAAGGGAGACGCCGAGGGCGCGGAGCTGGGCGTCTTCTACTTTGGCCAGGGGGGCGGCGGTGGCGTGGACGCCAACGTCAAGCGCTGGGTGAACCAGTTCCAGAAGGCGGACGGCTCCTCGGCGGAGAAGGACGCGAAGACGAAGCAGGAGAAGATCGCCGGGTTCGCCGTGACGACGGTGGACATCAAGGGCAGCTTCACGGGCGGAGGCCCGATGATGGGGCCCACCACGCCGAAGCCCGGCTACCGGCTGATTGGCGCCATCGTCACGGGCCCCGAGGGCGACGTCTTCTTCAAGCTCACCGGCCCGGAGAAGAGCGTGGCGGCCGCGGAGAAGCCGTTCCGCAAGATGCTCGAGGGGATGAAGGCGAAGAAGTAGCCCTCGGGCTCAGTGGGGGGCGGGCTTCACCGTCCCCTTCACGGGCTGCACGTCCTTCTTGGACAGGGGCGCTTCGGCCACGGCCTTCTTCACCTCGGGAGAGGCGGCGGGAGCGGCCTTGGCCGAGGAGTCGGTGAGCTCCGCGGGCCGGGCGGCGGGCAGATCGGGGATGAGGAGGATCTCGATGCGCCGGTTGCGAGCCCGGCCCTTGGGCGTGGCGTTGCTGGCCACCGGGTGCGTCTCTCCGTAGCCGGCCGCCACCAGCCTGCGCGCCGGGACGTTCGCCTTCTCTTGAAGGAAGCGCACCACGTTCACGGCGCGCGCCACGGACAGCTCCCAGTTGGTGGGGAAGGTGGCCGCCAGCCGCTGCGAGGGAGGGCTGTCATCGGTGTGGCCCGACACCTGGATGGTGCGGCCCTCGACGCCCACCAGCACCGCGCCCAGCCGCGCGAGGACTCCGGCGCCGTGCTCGGTGAGGCTGGCCTCGCCCGAGTCGAAGAGGATCTTGTCCACCAGGTCCACCTGGATGCGGCCCTCGGCCTGGGACAGGCGGATCTCCCCGTCGGCGATCTCCGCCTTCATCTTCTCTTCGAGGTTCTGGTACGTGGCCTTGAGGCGGGCCAGCTCCGCTTCCTTCTCCTGCACCGCCTGGGAGAGCTGGTCGCGCTCGGTGGAGAGCTGATCACGCTCGGTGGAGAGCTGAGACAGCCGGTTGGAGAGCTGCGACCTCTCCGAGTCGAGGGACGCCAGCTTCTCCGCCAGCGCCTTCTGCTCCTGCTCCACGGCCTTGGTGCGCTCGTGCGCCTTGAGGGCCTCCGCCTCGGCGGTCGCCGCTCGGGCCTGCAGCTCCCGGTAGGCTCCGAGCCCGAACCACGCCGCCCCGCCGGCCAACAGCAGCACCAGCACCGTGATCAGCCACGGAGTCCACGGTGCACGCTGCTTCTCCTGCTTCTCCCAGCTCGAATCCGCCATGCCGCGTCTTGTCTCCCGAAAAGGAGTGGAGGGCCGACGGTAGCGGCTCCCTTAGGGTGTGCCGCAAGTCGGTTCAGGTAAGGGGAGGTACTCGGGCGCGAAGGGGCTCGCGCTCCGTCTCCCTGAGGACTCAGCGTGTCCTGAGTCCGTCAGGGTCCCGGTCTCCATCTCCAGGGTGACAGCCACCACCAGGAGCGCTCTTGCCGCCGCGGCTGCCTAGAACGGCAGCCAGTCCGGCTTGACGCTCTTGGGGTTGGTCAGCGCGTAGGCCAGCTGCGCCTTGAGGTCCCCGAAGGCCATGTTGTCCAGGTACATGGACTCGATCTTCTTCTGGCCCAGCTTCAGGTCCGACTTCTTGCCGGTGGAGGCGTTGACGGCCACCAGGTTGTCTCCACCGTTGTAGGAGACGTTGTAGTTCTGGCCGTTCACCATCACCTGCTCGTTGAAGCGCAGGTTCTTGGGGAGCTCCGTGGTGACGTTGGTGCCGCGCGAGCCCGGCACCCGCATGTCATCCAGGAAGCTGCGCAGGAAGTCGCGCGTCACCTGGTGGGTCTGCTGGTCCAGCGTGGGGTCCACCTTGGCGTCGTACCCGAAGCCCAGCGTGCTGTCGGACTCCTTGGGGTTGGCCAGGTTCCAGGTGGGCAGGTTGAGCATGAACTGGTTGGGCCCCGGCGAGGTGCGGTCCCGGAAGTCCGCCGCGCCCGTCGCGTTGTCCTTGAGGAAGGTGTAGCCGTTGATGGCGCTCCACAGGACGTTGGTCGTGTCCAGCTGGCCGGTGGGCAGCTGCTTCGGCGTGCCGACGGCGTTGGACGGGTGGTTGTCGTCCGGGCTCAGCAGCGCCGCGCCGATCTGCGGCAGGTTGTTCTTCGCGTAGCCCATGGGCAGGTTGTCCAGCGAGCCACCATCCGTCAGGTGGATGCTGCGGCCCGTGGTGGGGTCCACCATCTGCACCGGCTCGAAGACGCCGGGGATGGCCATGGAGGCGCGCATCGCCAGCGCCACCGGCGTGTCCGGCGTGGTCTCCTGGCTGAAGACGAAGATGCGGTCCTTGTTGGTGGGGAAGCCGTTGGGCGCCGCGCTGTCGTAGTCCTTGGCGGCCACCAGCTGCAGCGGCACCTTCAGGTCCGCGAAAGTCACCGGCCGGTCCTTGATGCCGGTCAGCTCGCGCAGCTTCGAGTCGAACATGTCATAGGCGGCCTGGCCGTTGAGGAGCCCTCCGTCCTTGAAGTCGAGATCAAAGTCGTAGAGCTTCTGCAGCCGCGGATCCTTGGCGATCGCGTCGATCTGCTCGGGCGAGGCGCCCGTGGCCGCGAACGCCGCCGCGATGGAGCCCGCCGAGGTGCCGGTGATGCTGGTGGGCACCACGCCCAGCTGGCGCATCTCCGAGAGCATCGCCGCGTAGCGCTTGCCCTTGCCGCCACCGCCCTCCAGGCTCAGCTGCACGGCAATCGGCTTGCCGTCCTGCACGGGCATGCCCAGCTCGGCGCGGCGCGCGGCCACCGCCTTCTGGTACGCCTGCGCCTGCGCGGCCCCGTCCGGCTTGCCGCCGAACAGGAAGTCCAGGGGCTCGGGCGGCTTGGTCACCGGCGTGCCCGTGGCCAGCTTCGAGCCGGACATCTGCCCGCCCGGCACCTCCTTGGCCATGAACTGCGGATCCACCCACATGGCGCCCGGCTTGGGCGCCGTGGCGCGGGTGTAGCCGTACTTCGAGGACAGCTCGCCCTCGGCCTTGGTCAGCGCCGCCTTCACCTCGGCGTAGCGCTCGCTCTTGGGCGAGAGCATGTCCAGCTCGAGGCCCAGCGAGCGCACCTTGGAGAGCGTGTCCCGGAAGTCCTGCGTCTGGCCGGCGAACTGCTTGGCCTGATCATCGCGGATCTTCTGCGGCACCACGCGCTCGAGCACCTTGCGCACCGCGCCCAGATCCACGTTCAGCAGCTTGTCGAGCGGAATCTGGAGCGGCTTGCCGGTGAGGGTGATGCCCTCCCACGGCTTGGCTCCGGCGACGGACGGGTGCGGCAGCGACGGCAGGTGTGCTTCGAAGGTGTCGACGACGTTGTGAAGCTTGGTGTCCACCTGCTGCGCCACGCGCTGCAGGCTCTGGCCAAGCCTGGCCAGGGGGTTGGAGTGCTCTGCCTTGGTCGCCTGCGGGTTGGCGGGCGTCTCCTGCGTGGTTCGCCGTGGCGACCCCGGAGAAGGCGGGTTCAATTTGACGGACATGGGAATGCTCCGGTCCCAATGCTTTCGAAGGTTGGATCAGCTTGATCCCATTATCCGCCAAATCGTTCTCAGGTTGTGTGGTCCCGGTAGTCAATGGTCCGACACCCCCGGCAAGCAAATTGCTTGAGGGTCCTCTGGAACCTGGACCGAGGTCCCTCTCGTGGAGGTCGGCGTGACGAAGTGCAGCACTCGGAGTGAAAGCCTCATCTCTGGCGCAATCACCCTGTTTCCGAGCGATTCGGTGCTCGCGGCGCTGCAGGTGATGCAGCAACACGGACTGGCCGTGCTGCCGGTGGTGGACGAGGAGCGGGGGGAGTTGATTGGCGAGGTGACGGAGGGGGAGCTGTGCCGCGTTGCGTCACGGCTGCCGCTGATTCCGCTCGCTGAAGTTTTGACCGCCAAGGCGCTCGGCGGGCGGGAAGGAATGACCGGCGAGGGGCAAGCCGTGCAGGAGCTCACCGCCGAGCGCCCGCCGCGCTGGCTCCACTGATCGTCCCAGCGGAGTGGTGGCTCGTGGACGCCACAGCGACTTCATCCCACCTTTTATCGAACACCCCTCGGACGGGAGTGCTGCCTGCCCAACGGGTCGCCCTTGGGGGTGGGCTGCAATCTGGCGCGCAGGTATCAGCCTCAAGCCCGTAGCCCCCGCGATCCCGCGTGGGCCATGAGGAGGCGTGGCTATGAAGGCAGTGGCGATCATCCTTGCCGCGGGCGAGGCCCGGCGGATGGCCCACCCCAAAGCGCTCATCGAGCACGAGGGGGGGCGGAGCTTCCTCCAGTCACTCGCATCCACCTTTGGCAAGGCGGGCTGCGCGGTGCTGGGAGTCATCGGCAAGGACGCAGAGGCGGTCAGAGATCAACACCCCAGCGTGAACCTGGTGGACAGCCCCCGTTGGCAGGAAGGGCCCATGTCGTCCATCAAGGCGGGGCTGATGTCCGCGCTGGAGGAAGGAGCGGACGTGGTGCTGTTGCAGCCGGTGGACATGCCGGCGGTGAGGGCCTCCACGCTCAAGTCGTTGCTCAAGGCGATGGGCGACTCGGAGGAGGGGCTGCGGCCCGAGTTCGAGGCGGCGCCGGGCTTCCCGGTGGTGCTCTCTCGCGCGGCGGCCGAGCAGCTGATGGGCTCGGACGAGGCGCAGCTGGATGCGGCGCTCCAGGCGATGAAGCTGCGGCGGGTGTCCGTGAAGGATCCGGGCGTGGTGGTCAACATCAACACGCCGGAGACCTACGAGCGGCTCTTCGGGACACCGCCCCGGCTGGCGCCTCCACCCAAGCGGCGCATGAAGAAGATCTCGTCGCCGGAGATGCCGGCGGTGCAGTCCTCCGGCATGGAGATGTCCGCCTCGCCGGAGGAGTGAGGCTCGCGAGCGGGTCCCCTCTCCTGGAGACGGGAGAGGGGCACGCCCGCCGTGGCCTCCGGAACATCCAGAACCTTAGAAGAAGAGGCCGATGCCGGCGAACGGTCCGCTGAGGATGTCCTGGTGCTCGACGCCGTCCACGAGGCCGGCGTCGTCCAGCAGGAGCGTCCGCCAGCCGGCGCGGAACACGAAGGGGTAGGCCCTGAGGGCCAGCGCCGCGTGCGTGTCGACCTGCCGGTAGGGGAAGGGTGTGCCCTGCAGGCTCAGCTCGAGGTTCAGCGGCCCGCCCACGCGCGCCTCGAGCGAGGTGCCGAGGCTGGGGCCGAAGACCTCCAGGTCCGGAGCTTTGGCCGAGCTGAAGCCGGCCTCCACGCGCCAGCGCAGGTGATCCTGCGCGACGAGGGCGTAAGTGAGGTGCACCCGGGCGACGGAGATCTCGTCCGAGCCGTCCGTGCCGTCATCGGTGGGCAGCGCCAGCCCTGTCACGCGTCCATCCAGGCCCAACCGCTCACCCTCGAAGGTGAGGAAGAGGTTCACCCCGACGCCCCCGCCCATGGGGCCGCCGTCGATGCCCAGGCGCAGCGAGTTGGCGATGGAGTCCGTCCGGGGCGTGTAGACCTCGGGGGGCGGCGGGCCCACCGGGGGCGGCTCGCCGTAGTAGCCGGGCGGGGGCGGAGGCGGCTCCCCGTAGTAGCTCGGCGGCGGAGCGGGCTCCACGTAGTAGACCGGGGGCGGAGCGGGCTCGACGACGATGACGCGCTCGCCAGGAGACTCCGGGGGAGGAGGCGGCGGGCGGCTGGTGCCCACCGGCGTGGCATCGTGAACCCGGCTCGGAGCCACGGCCGACGCGTCATGAACGTGGCTCGGAGGGGACTCGTGCCGCTCCTCGTGCTTGCTCTCCTTCTTCTCTTCCTTCTTGTCGGAGTCGCTCGAGTCCGACTGCTTGCCGAAGCGCGCCTCGGCGTTCGAGGCCGAGAAGAACAGGCCGGCGGCGAGCGCGGCACACAGCAGGTTCTTGAGATCCAGCACGGGTCAGCTCCTAGGGAGTTCGCCTCGCGGCGTCTGGAACATGGACGGCTGCCTGCTGTGGATATTCAACGGCGGAGCCGCGCCAGGAGCGGGGCTGGGGGGCCTCAGAAGAACGCGAAGCCGAGGCCCAGGTACGGGCCGCCGAAGGTGTCCTCGTGCACCACGTCGTCCACCACGCCGTTGTCGTTCAGGTAGAGCGTGCGCCACCCGCCGCGCAGCACCACGGAGTTCAGGTGCAGCGCCAGCCCCGCCTGCGCATCCACCTGCCGGAAGGGGTACGCGGTGCCCTGCGCGCGCAGCTCGATGTCCAGGTTCCCCGCGATGCCCGCCTCGAGCGAGAGCCCGAGGCTGGGGCCCAGGACGGTGACGTGCGGCGCGTGCGCGCTGCTGAGGCCACCCTCCAGGCGCAGGCGCGCCCGCTCCTGGGCGATCAGCGCATAGGTGAGGTGGAAGCTCATCACCGTGAGGCGGTCCTCCTCTGTCTCATCATCGGTGGGCATCACGAGCTGCAGCCCGCGCACATCCATGCCGGCCCGCGCGCCCTCGACGCCCAGGAAGGCGCTGAGGCCGGCGGCGGTATCCAGGGCCGCGCCGTCCACGCCCAGCCGGACAAAGAGCGGGGAAGGCTCCGAGGTAGAGGTCCGCACCTGGGGCGGGGGCGGGGGCAGGGGCGGAGGTGAGGGCACCACCTCTACGGGAGGCGGCGGAGGAGCAGCAGCAGGAGCCACCTCCACATGGGTCGCGACGGTGGTGCGCGTATTGAGGGCGATATCCAGGAGCAGATCCACCAGGAACGCGGCCGCGGAGGAGGACGAGTGGTGGTGATGCGACGAGCTCTCATGCTTGTCGCTGTCACCCACCGCCGAGGCGTCGTGGGTCTTGCTGTCGGAACTGCTGGAGGAACTGCTCGAGTCGGAGTGCTTACCGAAGCGGGCCTCGGCGCGGGGGGCCGAGAACAGCACGCTCACGGCGAGCGTGGCGCACAGCAGGTTGCGGATGGACATCACGGTCCAGCTCCTGGGCAGAGGGGGCCACCATGGTTCGGCCGGACGCATGGACGGGGACCTGCTTGAATCTATTTAAAGCGCAAATCCCTGGAAGTAAGCAAGCCAGCTCCCAGCACTGGTGACCTGAACTGCACACGGGTATGTGGAGTCCATGGACAGTGCGACAGCGGTCTCCAGCCACTCCGCCTTCGCGCACCGCGACTTCCGTCTCTACCAGGGCGCTCGGCTCTTCATGACGCTCGGGGCGCAGATGCAGTCGGTGGCGGTGGGGTTCCACATCTATAGCCTCACCCATCGCCCGAGAGACTTGGGGTACGTGGGGCTCGCACAGTTCCTGCCCATGGTGGTGCTGTCGCTCGTCACCGGAGACACGGCGGATCGCCATGACAGGCGCCGGGTGCTCATGTGCTGCTACGCCACGATGGTGACGGGCGCGCTGCTGCTCTTCGGGCTGGCGCGCTCGGGGGTCACCATCACCTGGCCCTACTACGCCGTGCTGGTGTTGCTGGGCACCGCGCGCGCGTTCGCCGGCCCCGCGGGCCAGTCGCTCGTGCCCCACCTGGTTCCCATCCAGTACCTCTCGGGCGCGGTGGCGTGGAACTCGACGACGCTCCAGGTGGGCACCATCGCGGGGCCCGCGGTGGGTGGCCTGCTCTACGACGCCATTCACGTGAACGGCGTCTACCTCACGTGCGCCGGAGTCATGGCGCTGGCCCTGACGATGCTGGCGCTGATGCGGGTGCGCACCGGACGCATGGAGCAGGCGGCCACCTCGTGGCAGCGGCTGCTGGCCGGCATGCGCTACGTGCGAAGGCAGAAGGTGGTGCTGGGCGCCATCTCGTTGGATCTCTTCGCGGTGCTGCTCGGCGGCGCGACGGCGCTGCTGCCCATCTATGCCCAGGACATCCTCCAGACCGGGCCGTGGGGGCTGGGCCTGCTGCGCAGCGCGCCGGCGGTGGGGGCGGCGATCGTCGCGGTGTCGCTGGCGGTCTTCCCGCTGCGGCGCAACGCGGGCGTGGTGATGCTGGTGTGCGTGGCCATCTTCGGGGTGTCCACGATGGTGTTCGGCGTGTCGCGCCACCTGCTGCTGTCGGTGGGCGCGCTGGTGGTGCTGGGGGCCTCGGACATGGTGAGCGTGGTGATCCGCCAGACGCTGGTGCAGCTGGCCACGCCGCCGGAGATGCGCGGCCGGGTGAGCGCCGTGAACATGGTGTTCATCAGCGCCTCCAACGAGCTGGGCGAGTTCGAGTCCGGCTTCACCGCCGAGTGGTTCGGCGTGGTGCGCTCGGTGGTGCTGGGCGGGGTGGGCACCTGTGTCGTGGTGCTGCTGTGGGCGTGGCTCTTTCCACAGCTGCGCCGCGTGGGCAGCACCGACGAGGTGAAGCCGCTGAAGGACTGAGCGCCCTCCGGCGGCCTGGAGCTCAGAAGCCCACCGCGTCGATGACGAGGTTGGCTGGACAGTTGCTGTGGGAGTCCGGCTGGGACGTCATGATCAGCTCGCTCAGCTTCGAGCCCGGGAGGATGTGGGCGGGCAGGGAGAGGTAGACGTCGGTCAGCTTGCCGCCAGCGCACAGCAACTGCAGCCGGTCGCTGCTCCCGGCGCCGAGGGCGCTGTCCACCTGCTTCAGGAAGTCGTCGCGCCGGACCGTCTTGCCCATGTTGTCGGCCATGTACTTCCTCATGCCCGAGTCGTTGAATTGCCGGACCAGGTCCATGGCCACCTCGAAGTACTGGCTGGCGTCCCAATCCGTCTGGCAGGTGCCGTGCTTCCACCACTCGTGGCGCTCCAGGCAGGAGGCGGTGCCCGGCATCACCTGGCCGAGCTGCTTGGCCGTGACGGGGCTCACCTCGACGGTGGGGAAGGCACAGAAGTCGCGCTGGTCGCGCTGGTGCTCACAGTTGCCGTAGTTGGTGCCACACGCGTCACGGTTGGGCCACAGGCCGTGGAGGGTGAAGTTGCCCGCCTTCTGATAGGAGGCGTCGAAGTTGAGGGCGCACTCCTTCTTGTTGCGGTGGCTCTCGCAGAAGGCTGGCTGCCAGCTCAAGGCCAGCACGTAGCTGTCCTGCAGGCCCGCGGTGCTGCAGAGGGACGCGTTGTCTGGGCGAATGGGGGTGGGCTCGGAGGGCAGGACTTCGCCTGCTGGCGGGGCCTCGGGCTGCACCACCGTCCCGCAGGTGGCCTCCACCCAGCGCTGAGGGGGAGAGGCATCCTCCACCTGCACCCGGTACCAATCGGGCTGATCCGGGCGGTTTGCCTCGAGGAGCGGATAGGCGTCTCCCGGCTCGAGGTGCACCTTGTCCGGGTTGCTCTTGCTCCGCTTCGAGACGAAGGCCTCGCAGTTCCTCGCTGCCTTCAGGGTGCCGCTCACGGGCACGCTCGCCCAGGCCCCGGTGGGCCCGAGGACGAGGACAGCCAGGGTCGTCCAAAGGGCCGAGCTGCGCCGCTGCTGCCGCTGTTCGCTGTTCATGCTTCCCCCAGATGGCGCGGCACCGGGCCCAGGCCTGGCACATGGGAGTGCGGTCCTGTCCTGGAGCGCGACGGTCAGCGCCGGTCCTGACTCTTACCGGGCTTGCTGTCGCCGGACACCAGTCTCGCTAGGGGCGTGAGTCAGAGGTGTTGAGCAACCGGCGCATGGGCGCCGGCGAGGTGAAGCAGTGGAAGCCTCGTGGCCCCCGGGGGCGAAGTGAAGGCATCAGCGCCGGCCCGACTTCTTGCCGGACTTGCCGCCCCCGGGCTCCGCCTTCGCGCGAGCGAGCGGTGGAGGCGTGGGCTCGATCGATGCCAGCAGGGACGCCGGGGGCACCGGCATGGGCGAGAGCGTCAGCTCCACGCGCCGGTTGTGCTGGCGGTTCTGCGGCGAGTCCGTAGGCACCTCCGGCTGGAAAGAGGCATGGCCGGTGGCGCTGAGCCGCTCCGGAGCCATACGCGTGGGGCTGTCGAGCAGCGCGCGCACGATGGCGGTGGCTCGCGCGGCGGACAGCTCCCAGCTCGTTCCCGTCGGGGTGGGGCCGGAGGCAGCGGGCAGCTCGTCCGTATGCGAGGACACCTGCACCGCGTGGCCGTCCACCGAGGCCAGCACCGCTCCGATGCGCGCGAGCTCCTCCGCTCCCGTGGACGTCAGGGTGGACTGGCCCGGCTCGAAGAGGAGCCGCTCGGACAGCTCCACGCGCAGGGAATCCGCGTGGGAGGTGTCCAGCCAGATGTCTCCTTGGGCCAGCTCGTCCTTCAGCTTCGCCTCCAGCTTCTGCCGGGCGGCATCTCGCTGGGCGGCCTGCGCATCCGCCTCCCGGGCCTTTCGAGCCTCCCCCTCACGTTGGGCGGAGGTACCCGCCTGCTGCTGCTCCAGCAGCCTCAACCGGCGCTCCAGGCCGGCGCGCAGCACCTGGAGCTCCGCCACGCGCGCCTCGGACTCCAGCGCCTGCTGTTCGAGCTGGGTGTTGCGCTTCATCAGCGCCGAGATAGACCGAAACGCCAGCACCCCCCCGCCCATCGCCAGCACCACCACCCCCGCCAGCAGCGCCCAGGGAAGCCTCGAGGTGCGGCGCGGGTCCGCTTCGCTTCGGGCTTCCTCCATGCGCTGCCTCCGCTCCAGGTGGTTGGAGTCCCAACGCTAGCGGCCCTGCCAGGGTGGGCCTCAAGGGGGACAGCGGTGTTTGTGTGCCACATGGCCGCGCCGAGCCCGGTGTGCCGCGGCGCGTTGCTCCGCCGGGTGCATCCAACCGTACACGTCACTCCCCCCCACTTCGCGCCACCGGGTAGGACGTGGTATCCGGATTGCCCCTTCTTGGAGGAGCACAGAGGAAGCATGGGCATCGGGTGCGTGGTGTTGGACTTCGATGGGACCTTCACCGACGTGGTCGCGGAGGGAGCCCCCTTCGTTCGCCACTTCAAGAACCATCTGGCGGAGATGATCGGGCAGCCCCCTGAGGCCTTGGCGGCCGCCTGGCGCGAGGAGGAGGCCGCGGTGCTCGCGGGCGCGCACGCGTTCGGCTGGGACGTGGGCGGGCGTGTCGTGGCGCCGGCCACCGCGGACCCCTACCTGCTGTCCAACTGCGTGGCGCGCCAGCTCATGGGCCGCTACGGCGCGCTGCCGGATCCGGCGGAGCGGCACGAGGCCCTCCAGACGCTCTACCGCGAGGCCTACAAGCTCACCGGCACCGCCTTCAAGCCCGAGGCGAAAGAAGTGCTCGAGGCGCTGCTGGCCACGGGCCTGCCGGTGTGGGTGGTGACCAACGCGCACACGGATCTGGTGGAGGCCAAGCTGGATCGGCTGGCGCCCAAGGGCCGCGAGCGACTCAAGGTGAAGGGCGACGCGCGCAAGTACATCATCGACGAGGCTCAGCCCGCCGACGCGCGCTTCTCGGCGCTGCCGGAGACGATCTCCTTCAACGGGCTGCTGCCTCGGCCCGTCTATCTGCGGCGGGGCCGGTACTACGAGGCGCTGCGAGAGATCTGGAGCCAGACCGGCACCGGCCCCGAGTCCACGCTGGTGGCCGGCGACATCTACGAGTTGGATCTCGCGCTGCCGTCGGCGCTCGGGGCGCACGTGCAGTTCGTCGCGCGGGAGAACGCGCTGCCGTACGAGGTGAAGGCGATGGAGCAGCTCGGCCCGCGCGGCGGAGTGGACCGGAGCCTGCGAGGCATCCTCCCCCGCCTGCGCGCCTGAGAGCCCGAGGAGTCCATGCGCCCCATCCGAGCCCTGTCCTTGCTGTGCGTGGGAGTGTTCGCCGGAGCCTGTGCCACCTCGGGACAGCTCCACGACGTCCGCCTCTTCCAGGAGCGTCCGTCCAAGCCCGAGGGCTGCGAGTTCGAGGTCTACGAGCAGCGCGAGCCCCCGCGCGAGTACGAGATCATCGGGACGCTGAACCTCTCGGGCAACGAGTGGCTGGGCAAGAGCGGCCGCAAGGGCCTGCTGGCCGAGACGGTGTGCCAGGCCGGCGCGGACGCGGTCATCCTGTCGAGCCCGGTGGAGCGCAAGAGCGCCGCGGGGCGGGTGCGCGAGTACGAGGCGCGGTTCATCTCCTTCTCGCCCGGCTCCACGGAGCCCGCGCCGCTGCCGGAGCAGCCCGCCGCAGCGCCCGGCGCCATCATCGCCCCTCGGGGCATGGAGTGGCCCGAGGAGCCCATGGGCGAGTCCACGCGCAAGTGGGAGCCGAAGAAGGCCGAGCCGCAGCAGCCCGCGAAGTAGAAACACGAAGCCCCGCCTCCCAGGGAGGGAGCGCGGGGCCTCGGGCACTTCAGCCTGGCGTGGAGCGCCTTACACCTTGGCGCCCGCCGTGGGCTGGAACAGCTCGTTGAACTCGGCCATGCCCTTGTTCAGCGCGGCCTTGATGTCCCCAGTCAGCTCGCGCTTGGTGGCGAGATCCTTGGCCAGCTGCGGGTACTTGCTGTCCATGAACTCGAGGTACTCCTTCATCCAGCGCGGCACGTCCATCACCGGCACCTGGCGGATCCACCCGCGCTTGTTCGGGTCATCCTTGTTCGTCGCCGCGTAGATCTGCATCACCTGCTTCTCCACGGGCATGGGCTCGTACTGGCCCTGCTTGAGCAGCTCCACCAGACGGGCGCCGCGGGCCAGCGTCTCCTGCGTCGCCTTGTCCAGGTCCGAGCCGAACTGCGCGAACGCCGCCAGCTCGCGGTACTGCGCCAGCTCCAGCTTCATGGAGCCCGCCACCTGCTTCATGGCCTTGATCTGCGCCGCGCTCCCCACGCGCGACACCGAGAGGCCCACGTTGATCGCCGGGCGCACGCCGGAGAAGAACAGGTCCGTCTCCAGGAAGATCTGCCCGTCGGTGATGGAGATCACATTCGTCGGGATGTAGGCGGACACGTCACCGGCCTGCGTCTCGATGATGGGCAGCGCGGTGAGCGAGCCCGCGCCCTCCTCGTCCGAGAGCTTCGCGGCGCGCTCCAGCAGGCGGCTGTGGATGTAGAACACGTCGCCCGGGTAGGCCTCGCGCCCCGGCGGCCGGCGCAGCAGCAGCGACAGCTGGCGGTAGGCCACGGCCTGCTTGGACAGGTCATCGTAGATGATGAGCGCGTGCATCTTGTTGTCGCGGAAGTACTCGCCCATCGTCACGCCCGCGTACGGCGCGAAGAACTGCATGGGCGCCGGGTCCGAGGCGTTGGCGGCCACCACCGTGGTGTACTCCATGGCGCCGAACTTGTTGAGCTTGTCCACCACCTGCGCCACCGTGGACTGCTTCTGCCCGATGGCCACGTAGATGCAGTAAACGCCCAGGCCCTTCTGGTTGATGATGGTGTCGATGGCCACGGCCGTCTTGCCCGTCTGCCGGTCACCGATGATCAGCTCGCGCTGCCCGCGGCCAATCGGCACCAGCGCGTCCAGCGCCTTGAGGCCCGTCTGCAGCGGCTCGTGCACGCTCTTGCGCTTGACGATGCCCGGGGCCTTGATCTCCAGGCGGCGCGTCTCGGTGGCCTGGATGGGGCCCTTGCCGTCCACCGGCTCGCCGAGCGCGTTCACCACGCGGCCCAGCAGGCCCTTGCCCACCGGCACCGAGGCGATCTGCGCGGTGCGCTTCACGGAGTCACCCTCGCGGATGTCCTTGAACTCACCCATGATGGCCACACCGACGTTGTCCTCCTCGAGGTTGAGCACCAGGCCCTTCACCCCGTTGGAGAACTCCACCAGCTCGCCTGACTGCACGCCCTCCAGGCCGTAGATGCGGGCGATACCGTCACCCACGGAGAGCACGGTGCCAGTCTCGGCGACGGTGACCTTCTTGCCGTAGTCCTTGATCTGCTCCCGGATGATTCTGCTGATCTCGTCGGCGCGGATTTCCATGGGCTCTTGAGTCCTCGAGTGGGGCGGCGGCGGGGCCGCCAGGAAGCCAAAGCGCGCCCCCCTTACCACGCGCTTTCCAGCGCCGCAACGCGATCGGCCATGGGAGGCCCGGCAGGGGGTTAATCGGCCCGGTAAGCCTGGGCGCTCCCTCAGCGGGTGGAGGCCTGCCGGGGCAGCCAGACCTTGAAGCTGGTGCCGCGCTCGATGGCGGACTCGACGCTGATGCGCCCGCCGTGGGCCTCGGCGATCTGCTTGGCGATGTAGAGCCCCAGCCCCAGCCCCTCTCCGGCGGGCCGCTTGCCTCGGCGGAAGGGCTCGAAGATGGCCTCGCGCTCCTCGGGCAGCAGCAGCGGCCCCTTGTTCAGGATGATCAGCGTCACCCCCAGTGGCTCGCCCCTCACACTCAGTACGATGGACGTGTCATGGAGGCTGTGCCGCAGGGCGTTCTGGAGCAGGTTGTCCAACAGCTGCGCCAGCCGGGCCTCGTCCCAGTGCCCCGCCAGGTCTCCCTCGGTCTCCGGGATGATGGGGTGCTCCGGGTGGGTCAGCCGGTATTCCTCGACGATCCGCTCCACCACCCGCTCCAGGGACATGGGCAGCGGATTGACCGGGATGCCGCCCGCGAGGCGCGCCCGGGTGAAGTCCAGCAGCTCGTGGATCATCCGCTCCATGCGCCGGGCGGCGTGGGACATGATGGTGAGCTGGCGGCTCTGGCGATCCTCCAGCTTGCCCTCCAGCTGCAGGGCGGAGATCCCCAGCTGGAGCGTGTTCAGCGGGGTGCGCAGATCATGCCCGACGACGCCCAGGAGCTGCTCGCGCAGGTACTCGGCGCGCGTCGCGGCCTCCTCGGCGGCCTTCCTCCCGGTGATGTCCCACAGCGCCGCCAGGCACACCGGCTTGCCGCGGAAGTTCACTTCTCGCGCCAGCACCTGGATGGGCACCCGTAAGTCGCCGTAGCGCAGGGCGATCAGCTCGTACGGCATCTCCTGCCGGGCGCGGAAGGCCTCCTGCGCCGTCTTGCGAGACTCCGGAGCCAGGAACCGGGCCAGCGGCTGACCCACCAGCTCCTCCGGCGTGCACCCCAGGAGCGAGGCGCTGCCACGGCTGGCCTCCAGCACGGTGACGCCGTCGTGGAGCAGGTAGCCGTCACACGAGAGATCAATCAGCGTCTTCAGCCGCGTCTCCGACTCGCGGACCAGCTCCGTCTCACGCACCCGCTCCGTCTCGTCCTGGAGCAGCAGGGTGATACCGGCCAGCGCTCCGCCGGACACCGCCGGCAGCAGGCTGATCCGCAGGTGGATCCGCCTGCCGTCCGCGGTCTGCTCGGGCTCCAGGCTCACCGCGGCGCCCTGGACGGGCTCTCCGGCCAGGGCGCGCACACACAGCGGGGCCAGCGCGGGCGCCAGCGCGGGCCACAGCTCCGAGATGAAGCGGCCCAGCTGCTGCGCGACGGGCTGGCCGGTGAGCGCCACCAGCGCCTCGTTCGCCCACTTCAGGCGCAGCTCGCGATCCAGGAACCCCACCGCCCAGCCCGAGGCCTGCAGCAGCGCTTGAAGGAAAGGGCGGGCCTCTTCCGGCACCACTGTGGGCAGTGCACTCATCGGATTACGCGGAAGAGCAGGCTGCGCCATGAGCAGGTCGGCATGAGAGCGCGGACGCGGTCCGCAGGATGCCACCCAGTATAACGGCTGCCGGACCTACAGGAAATACCGGGCTTGCGGACTGCGCTGGAAGCCCGGAAGACCTGCTACGTAGGGGTGCTGGCGCGAGAACTTTCCACCCTGGCAGGTTGCTAGCGCTGCTTGAGGTCGCGGCGCAGCTGCTCGAGCTGGGTGCGGACGCTGCCGTCATAGAGGACGCTGCCCACCTGAGCGGACACGCCGCCCAGCAGGCTGGGGTCCTGGCGGGACTCGAGGATGACGTCGCGCTGGGTGAGCTGCTGGAGGTTCTTGCGCAGCTGCTCCAGGGCGTCCGCGTGCAGCGGGGCGGCGCTGGTGACGACGCCGCGCACGCGGCCGGCCTTGGCGTCGGCCATGTCGCGGAAGGCGCGGGAGATGTCCGGCAGGTAGATGAGGCGGTTGCGGTCCACCAGCAGGCGCAGGGTGTTGGCCAGCCCGGGCTCGACGTTGCCCACCAGCCCCATCAGCGCCTCGATCACCTGGCTGCGCTGGCTGCGGCTGTAGGCGGGGTTGAGGAGCACGTCCGACAGCTCGCGGCTCTGCTCGAGCGCCTTCACGAGGGAGGAGAGCTGATCAGCGACGGCGTCGGTGCGCTGGGCCTCGAGGGCGACGTCGAGGAGCGCACGGGCATAGCGGCGGGCGATGGACACATTCACCATGGCGGCCGCGCCCTTAGCACGGTGTCGGAGCCCGAGCAATCACCGGCGCGGGGACCGTCGAATATCGGGAGGAGCCGTGCTCTTCGGACCGCCCCCGGCTGGCTGGACTCCGGGAAAGGGAGGTAGCCTTTCCCCAGCATTCCCTCGGAAGTCGGGTGAGGGGTGCCTCATCCCATTCGGTGGAACCGCATACGGCCCATGCAAGAACCGGTAATCGGTATCGATCTGGGGACCACCAACAGCGCCGTCGCCACCGTGGAGGGTGGCCGGGCGCGGATCATCCCGTCGCGTGCGGGAGGTCGGCTCACCCCTTCCGTGGTGGGACTCGATGGTGACGGCGAGCGGGTGGTGGGCACGCCCGCGCAGCGCATGGCGGAGGACCAGCCCGGCAGCGTGGTGTGGGCCACCAAGCGCTTCCTGGGGCGGCGCTGCACGCCGGAGCTGGTGCAGGAGGCCCGGGCGCAGGTGCCCTTCCCGCTGATTCCCGGGCCCACCGGGGATGTGCGCGTGCGGCTGCGGGACAAGGTGCTGCCGCTGACCCAGGTGTCGGCGATGATCCTGGGCGAGCTGAAGCTGGACGCGCAGGCGTACTTCGGGCGGAAGGTGAACCGGTGTGTCATCACCGTGCCCGCCAACTTCGATGACAACCAGCGCTCGGCCACGCGCGAGGCGGCCTCCATCGCCGGCCTGGAGGTGCTGCGGCTGGTGAACGAGCCCACGGCGGCGGCGCTGGCCTACGGCCTGTCGCGCAGCTTCCAGGGCAACGCGCTGGTGTTCGATCTGGGCGGCGGCACCTTCGACGTGTCCATCCTCCAGGTGAAGGACGGCGTCTTCGAGGTGCGGGCCACGGGAGGAGACTCGGCGCTGGGCGGGGAGGACTTCGACCACCGCATCGTCCAGTGGCTGGTGGCGCAGGTGGAGGAGCCGCTGCGCGAGGCGGTGAGCAAGGACACCTCCTCCATGCGCCGGCTGAAGGTGGCGGCCGAGGCGGCCAAGCGCGAGCTGACCGAGAAGGAGGAGGCGCTCATCACCGTGGCGGCCCTGGGGGACTACTCCAACCCGGCCCAGCGGCGGCTCACCGGCGTGGAGACGGTGCTCACGCGCTCCTTCTTCGAGACGCTCTCCGAGCCGCTGTCGCGCCGCTGTCTGGAGGTCTGCCAGACGGTGATGCAGGACGCGAAGATGGATCCGCACGCGGTGGACGTGGTGCTGCTGGTGGGGGGCATGACGCGCGTGCCGCTGGTGCAGCGGCTGGTGGCGGACTTCTTTGGCCGCGCGCCGTCCACGGACGTCAACCCGGACGAGGCCGTGGCGCTGGGCGCGGCCATTCAGGCGGAGGAGCTGGTGCGCCAGTCCGGCGCGGCGCTGCTGCTGGATGTGGCGGGCCAGTCGCTGGGCGTGGGCGTGCTGGGCGGGCGCGTGAAGCGGCTGATCGCCAAGAACACGCAGGTGCCGGTGGTGGCGCGCGACATCTTCCTGCCCAGCCGGGCGGGCCAGGCCGAGGTGCGCATCCCCATCTACCAGGGCGAGGCCGAGTTCCAGGACGACAACCGCAAGCTGGGCGAGGTGGTGCTGCGCAACCTGCAGGCGGGGAACCGCGCGGACACGCAGATCGAGGTGACATTCGCGCTCTCCAGCGAGAGCATCCTCTCGGTGCGAGCGGTGGATCTGCGCACGGGGCTGGCCGAGGAGGTGCGGCTGGAGGCGCGCACCAGCCTGCCGGGCCCCGAGGCGCAGAAGCTCTCCCAGGAGCAGGCCCGGTACGCCAACGCGCAGGCATGGGAGGACGCGCAGGAGAAGCTGCGCAAGCTGCTGGAGCGCGGAGAGAAGCTGGCGCGCCTGCTCCAGCACAGCGCCCAGGAGAACCCCAGCCCCGAGACCGAGGCCGCCGTGAGCGCCGTGCGGGGCCTGCTGGACACCGGCGCCGCCGCGCTCCAGGCCGGCAACGCCGAGCAGTGCGCTACTGTCTCACGTCAGCTCACCCAGGTGCTCTCGGGCCGCCCGGCGGCCTGAGCGTCTACCCGCGGACTGTCGGGAACCGATCGGCTGGGCAGTGGCATGTTGTGCCCCGCACGGTCGGGGCGTCCGCCCATGCACAGCGCTGAGTCCCGTACATGGCTTGTGCGCGCGGACATCCCTACCTCGTGTTCGTTGCCTTCGGGGGCGAACATGGAACCAGCTCTCACTCGGGACGAGATCTTCGTCGTGGACGAGTCCCGCACCGTGCGGGATCTGGTGTGTCAGCACCTGTCCCGGCTGGGCTGTGAGCCGGTACCGTTTCAGAGCGGCCCCGAGTGTCTGGCCGAGCTGGAGCGCCGGGTGCCCGCGCTGGTGCTGATGGACCTGCGCATGGAGACCATGCAGGGGGACGAGGCGTGCCGCCGCATCAAGGGGCACCCGAACGCCGGCCTGGTACCTGTCGTCATGCTCACCGGGGCCAGCGCGCCGCACGAGGTGATGCTCTGCTCGCGTGCCGGTGCGGACGACTTTCTGCCCAAGCCGTTGGAGTTCGATGCGCTGACGGCCAAGGTGCTCGCGGTGCGGGCGGCGCGGGAGCACGCGCGCCAGGGGCCCCCGCCGGGGCTGGGCGTGCTGCTGGTGGAGGGCAGCCGCTCCATGGGCTCTTTCCTGGGCGGCGCGCTGGAGCACGAGGGCTTCCATGTCCTCTATGCCCGCCACGCCGTGGAGGCCGAGGCGCTGGCGACGGCGTTCGGCCCGCGGCTGGATGGGCTCGTGGTGGACGTGTCCCGCTCCTTCGCTTTTCAGGATGGGCTGGCGCTGGCGAGCCGGCTGCGGGGGCTGCTGCCTCGCAAGCCGCTGGTGCTGGTGGCGGGCGTGGAGGAGCCCACGGACGTGCACACGCGGGCGCAGGAGCTCACCGGCGAGACGCTGCTGGAGCGGCGGATGATGTCCCCGGACGCGCTGGTGTCGCGCGTGCTGGGCCGGCTCGCACCGGGAATGACGTCGGTGCGCGCCGCCGAGCGCGTGCCGCTGTTCTCCGTGGTGGAGTTCACCACGCGCTGCGGGCCGGTGCTGACGGGGTTCAGCTCGGACGCCAGCCCCGAGGCCCTCTTCGTGCGCACCCTCACTCCGGCTCGAGCGGGGGCGCGGCTGGCGCTGCGGGTGACGCTGGCGGGCCAGCGTGCCTCCTCCTCGGTGGAGGCGCTGGTGGTCTGGTCCAACCCTCCGCGCCGGGGCTCGGCCTTCCAGGGGCCCGCGGGAATGGGGCTGCGCCTGGAGCGCGTGGACACGGCCCTGGCCGCGCAGTTCCAGCGTTTCGTGCCGCGCGCTCTCGGTTTTTCCCTCTCCTTGCCCACGCGGCCCTCAGCTTTCTGAGAGGCCGCTGAGCCTCCAACCTCCCGAAACTCCAGCTCCTCCGCCGTTGGCACGTGTGTGGCAAAGCCCGGCGCGACACATGACCGGGGCTCGCCCATGGCGGCGCCTCGGTGGGCCGGAGAAGTGCGGAGGGGTTCATGAAGTGGTTGCGATACGGCGGACTCGGGCTGGTGCTGGCGGGCGCTGGCTGTGGAAATGAGCGAGGCATTCCCGAGAACCAGCCGGTGCAGATGCGGGCTCAGCTCAGGAGCTTCGAGAGCTGCGACGAGCTGGAGGCCTATGTCGAGGACACCGCGGTGCTCGATATGCGCTCCCAGCTCCTGTGGCAGAAGGAGATGGTCGGCAACTGGGGCAGGGGGGGCCCTGTCTACAGCGTCGAGGACGGCTCCCTTCCTCCCACCAGCGCCTCGCCCTCTCCCATGCCCGGCTCGTCGAGTGGTGGTGACGCCTCGGCCCCGGGCACCGGCAGCAAGGGACCGGACGACTACACCGAGACCAACAATCAGGTGGAGGGCGTGGATGAAGCGGACTTCGTGAAGAACGACGGGACGCGCATCTTCGTCATCTCCGGCAACAAGCTGTACCTGCACCGCTCCTGGCCCGCGACGTCGCTCAGCGCCGTGGGCAGCCTGGTGCTCGAGGGCTGGCCGCGCGAGA
>NZ_JBJMQP010000061.1:0-27708 GCF_045802625.1 Hyalangium sp.
ACTCGATCGCCTTGATCACCAGGAAGCCGAAGCCCATCAGGATCGAGAGGAACAGGTTCCAGAACGCGGCGCGGTTGCGGCCGGTGTGCGCGAGGTGGTGCGCGAGCGCCACGGTGAAGCTGGAGGTGATCAGGATCACCGTGTTGGTGGTGCCTGCCCACAGGTCGAGGTGGTGCGCACCCTCCTCGAACGCCACCGGGAAGTAGCCGCGGTAGACGAAGTAGCCGACGAACAGCCCGGCGAAGAGCAGCACTTCGGTGGCCAGGAACAGCCACATGCCCAGCCGCACCGCGTGGTTGTGCGCTTCGGGAGTGGCGTAGTGCTCTGGCAGTCGGGCGAGCGCGGCTTCAGACACATTCGCTGCGCTATGCGACATGGGGCGTTCCCTCGGTCAGCTCGGCGGGCACGTCCTGATACTCGTGCGGCCCACGGGTGTACATCGGAATCTCGTCGCTCTCGAAGTTGTGAACCACCGGCGGCGACTGGGTGTCCCACTCGAAGCCGCGGCTGCGCCACGGGTTGGAGGCGGCGCGGCGGCCGTACACCAGCGCGTACGTCAGGTAGATGGCGCTGATGAGGAAGCCGAAGGCCAGCAGCGACGCACCGGCCGTGGACGCCACGTTGAGCGTCTGGAAGCGCGCCGGGTACTCGTAGTAGCGCCGCGGCATGCCCGCGTTGCCCAGGAGGAACTGCGGGATGAACGTGGCGTTGAAGCCCAGGATGATGAGCGCCGCGGACACCAGGCCCCACCCCTCGTGGTACATCTTCCCGAACATCTTCGGGAACCAGTAGTGCAGCGACGCCATGAAGGCCATGATCGTCGCGCCCCCCATGATGAAGTGGAAGTGCGCCACCACGAAGTAGGTGTCGTGCCAGGGCACGTCCAGCGACGCCGTGGCGAACGCCACGCCCGTCATGCCGCCGAACACGGTGAAGTACAGGAAGCCGCAGAAGTAGGCGAACGGCGTCTTGAAGTCGACCGCGCCCTTGTACACCGTGCCCACCCAGTTGAAGACCTTGATGGCGGTGAACACGCCCACCAGCATGGTCAGCACCGCGAACACGCCCGCGTTGAACGTGGACTGGCCCGACACGAACATGTGGTGGCCCCAGGCGAAGAAGCCCACGAAGGCGATGCCCAGCGACGAGAACGCCACCGCGCGGTAGCCGAAGATGTTCTTGCGGCTGAAGGTGGCCACGATCTCCGACATCACGCCGAAGGAGGGCAGCACCATGATGTACACGGCCGGGTGCGAGTAGAACCAGAACAGGTGCTGGAAGAGCACCGGGTCTCCGCCGCGCGCCGGGTCGAAGATGCCGAAGTGGAAGAGCTGCTCACCCACCACCAGCAGCAGCACCAGGCCCAGCACCGGAGTCGCCAGCACCTGGATGCACGCCGTGGCGTACATGGCCCACACGAACAGGGGCAGCTTGAACCAGGTGATGCCCGGCGCCCGCATGGTGTGCACGGTGACGATGAAGTTGAGGCCCGTGGCGATGGAGCTGAAGCCGATGATGAACGCGCCGAAGAGGATGGGCGCCACCGTCGTCGTCGTGTGCGTGCTGTACGGGGTGTAGAACGTCCAGCCCGTGTCCATGCCGCCGTTGATCATCCCCCAGATGGCGATGAACGCACCCGTCAGCAGCAGGTAGAGCGACAGGAGGTTCAGCCGCGGGAAGGCCACGTCCTTGGCGCCCAGCATCAGCGGCAGCATGAAGTTGCCGAAGGCGCCGGGGATGGCCGGAATCATGAACAGGAAGATCATCACCACGCCGTGCATGGTGAAGGCGCGGTTGTACGTCATCGCGTCGATGATGGTCGGACCCGGAGTCAGCAGCTCCAGGCGGACAATCAAGGCGTAGATGCCGCCAATGAAGAAGAAGAGCAGGACCCAGATGAGGTACATCACGCCGATGCGCTTGTGGTCCAGCGTCAGCAGCCACGACTTCACCGTGGTGCCGTCGACGAGGTAGCTCGGGTGGTGCTCGTGATGCTCATCCGGCGCGGGCACGGCGCCCGGCTCGGCTGCGATGCTACTGGATGGGCTCATAGACAGGTCCTTGAGAAGCGCCGGTGCGGATGTCCGGAGTGCGCAGGGTCTTGATGTACTCGACGATGGCCGCCGTCTGGGGCCCCGTCAGCTTGCCCTGGAAGGTGGGCATGACGTTGGGGTAGCCGGCCACGAGGTGGGCGCCCGGGTCCATCATGGACTGGGTAATCCACGCCTCGTCCGCGCGGATGCTCTGGCCGTTGTCCAGCGTCTCCGTCCGGCCGTAGAGGCCCAGGAAGGTCGGCCCGATGTGCGGCTCGCCATTGACGGTGTGGCACTTGAAGCACCCCACCTCGGCGGCCACCTTCTGGCCCTGCTCGGCCATGCGCGAGGGGTGCGGCGCCAGGGTCAGGTCCGCCAGGGCGTCCTGACGGTTCTGCAGGCTGCCCTTGCGCTGCTCCTTCACCCAGGCGTCCCACTCCTCGGCCGGGAGCACCACCACCTCACCCAGCATCTTCGAGTGGGAGAGGCCGCAGTACTCGGTGCACAGAATCTGGTACGTGCCGGGCTTGGTGGCCTCGAACCAGGTCTGCGTGTAGCGCCCCGGCACCGCGTCCATCTTGATGCGGAAGGCCGGCACGAAGAAGGAGTGGATGACGTCGCGCGAGGTGATGAGCAGACGCACCGGGCGGTTGGCCGGCACGTGCAGCACGTTCACCCCGTTGGGCCCTTCCGGGTACGCGAACTTCCACATCCACTGCTTGCCCATGACGTAGACGTCCATCGCGTCCTTGGGCGGAGTGGTGACGAACACGAAGTCCCGGAAGCCGATGACGAACCAGGTGAGGAAGAACACCAGCGGCAGCGAGACGAAGAGGAACTCCGTCTTCACGGACGGGACGACGTACTCCGTCGCCTGGTTGGGCTGGCGCCGGCGGTAGCGGAAGAAGAAGAACACCGCCGCCGTACCGACCGCGAGCGAGCTCAGCATCGTCACGGTGACGACGAAGTAGTGCAGGTGGTCCACCCGCTCCGCGAAGGTCGACGCCTGCTCCGGGAGGAACAGGATTTTGTTCAGCAACTCGTTCATGCTGCTGCGCCTTTCTTCAGCTCACGCCTCCAGTAGTAGGCGAGCATGGTCGCGAGCGAGGCGAAGACCATGAGGGCGCCTATCCGGAGGAATCCAAAGATGTAGAAGCCGTACCGCCGGGTGGCGGTGTCATACTTGAAGCAGGTGAGGACGATGCGATCGAAACTGGTGCCCACCCGGCCGCCCGCGGCCTCCAGGAGGGCCAGCTTCATGTCCTGCGGCCGGAAGGACGTGCCGTACAGGTAGCGGGACACGGCCCCCTCGGGGGTGAGCACGTTCACCACCGCCGGGTGCACGTACTGCCTGGTGTCCGCGTCGTAGGCGTACTTGAAGCCCACCGCGCTGGCCAGCTGGTGGATGTTCTCCTCGGTACCGGTGAGGAAGTGCCAGGGAGCCGTCTCCGGCAGTCCCATGGACTGCAGGTGACGCCGCCGCCGCTCGAGGCTCTGCGCCGGCGTGTCCTTGGGGTCGATGCTCACCGTCACCGCCTCGTAGTCCTTGCCGAGCTCCAGCCCCAGCTCCCGCATGGTGCGGATCTGCTCGTTGATGACGAGGTTACAGAGCATGGGGCAGTTGTAATACACGAGCGTCAGCAGCACCGGCCGCGTCCGAGGCAGCACGTCGCGCAGGCGCACCGGCTTGCCAAAGGCGTCGGTGAACTGCGCCTCCAGCGACACCAGCTCGCCCAGGTGCTCCTCCACGTCCACCCCGCGCACCTGCGGCGGGGCATCGGACTGGGCGTCGATGATGCTCTGGGGGACCTTGCCGCCACCGGGCAGGGCGTGCGCTGGCAGCCCGGCGCCGAGCGCCAGGACCAGCGCCGCCAGGACGGCGCGGGGACTGTGGGGGGAGGAGGGGGTGTACATCGTGCTTCTTCCTCTACCGCAAAACTACGGCCGCTTGGGAGCGGTCTGCTGCTGCGGGGCAGGGGTGGGGGCCGGGGCCGGCTGCTGGCGCGAGGCCGCCTGCTCGGAGACGATCTGATCCATCGCCTGGGAGATGGTGGGCCGGGCCACCACGCCGGGCTCCTCGGCCCAGCCGTTCTCCAGCGCCTGCTGCTGGGAGGTCAGCTTCTCGGTGGCGTGCGTGTCCACGTCGAACATGCGCTGGTTCACGATGCCAATCTCGTAGGCGGTCCGGTGGTCCTTGTCCGGGGTGATGAGGGCCGGGATGGGCGCGGGACCGTCGGGGACGAACTCGTTCGTCGTCGCCACCTGGAGGCGCCAGGCCCAGATTCCGCCCACGATGAAGATGACGAGGGCGCCCACGCCCACCTGGGTCACCTTGCCGGTGAGGATGTGGTCTTCCTCGGCGGCCACGCCGTGCGCGCCACGGATGACGCGCGACTCGAGCTCCGACTCGGTCTTCTTCATGGCTGCACGTACCTCAACGACTCAGAGATGTAGGGATCCTTCACCGGCAGCGTGTACCGGCCACGCGCCAGGAAGATGGCCGCGGCCACCGAGAGGCCACCCACGCCCGCGAAGGCGGTGACGAGCGTCCAGTGGAACGAGGGGCCCTGGGGCGAGAAGGCCGGCCAGATGAGCCAGTACAGGTCCACCGCGTGCATCACCAGCAGGTAGATGGCCACCATCGCGAGCAGCCGCGGCTTGAGCTTCAGCTCGCGCGAGAGCAGGACGAAGAAGGGCAGCAGGAAGCCCAGGAGGAAGATCGCGATGGACACCGGCCTCCAGGGACCCTCGATGCGCAGCTTGAACCAGCCGGCCTCCTCGGGGAGGTTGGCGATCCAGATGAGCAGGAACTGGGAGAAGGCGATGTAGGCCCAGAAGGCCGTGAAGGCCAGCATCAGCTTGCCCAGGTTGTGGTAGTGCGCCGTCGTCACCAGAGTCCCGTACTCGTCCTTGCCCTGCGCGTTCACCGTGGCGACCGTCAGCACGCAGAACGCCGCCAGGAAGCTGCCGGCGAAGTAATAGGCGCCAAAGATGGTGGACTGCCAGAGCGGCGTGAGGCTCATCAGCCAGTCGAAACCAGCAAAAGTAATGGTCAGCGCAAGGAAGGGGAGGGCACCGGGGGAGAAGCGGCGCAGCTTGACGGTGAGGTCCAGCGCGCCGGTGGTGTCCTGCTCGGTGCTCCAGCCGCGCAGCCGCCACGCCACGAAGGCCCACACCCCGAAGTAGATGGCCTGACGGATGTAGAAGAAGGTCAGGTTCAGGTAGGGGTGCTTGTGGTGTAGGTGGTGCAGCTGCACCTCGGTGAACTTCACGCCCTCGGTGCCGGGGAACACCCAGCCCTGCGGGTCCACCCAGGGGAAGATGTACCTGGCCCCGAAGACGATGGGCAGCAGCAGGACGATGAACACCACCACGGTGACGCCCATGGTCTCCATGCTGCGGCGCAGGATGGTGGGCCACTTGGCCTTCGCGGTGTGGAAGATGGCCTGCATGATGATGGCGGCCACCGAGATGCCCACCCAGTACGTGAAGGCCAGCAGGTAGCTGAACATCGACGCCTGGGGCGCGGTGACGAAGCCCACGATGGTCAGCACCAGGCCGATGACGCCCACGGCCCCGGCCAGCGTCATCGTCTTGGAGCCGCCGTTGAAACGGTCCACGGCAATCATCGGTTCTCCTGCGGAAGAGGCTGGCCACCCGCCGTCGTGTTGCGGGCGCGCTGCAGCGCACGGACGTAGGCCACCACGGCCCAGCGCTCCTGGATGTTGAGCTCGCCGGCGAAGGAGGGCATCACGCCGTAGCCCTCGGTGACGGCGGCGAAGAAGTGCCCGTCCGGCTTGTTGGCGAGCTGCAGCAGGGACGGAGGCAGGCGCAGGGCCATGTTCTCCGCCACCACGCTGTTGCCGTCGCCGAGCCGGCCGTGGCACTGCGAGCAGACGATGTTGAACTTCTTCTGTCCCAGCTCGAGCACCTCGCGGTTGAGCTCGAGCGGGATGGAAGTGACGAGCGCGCCGTTGACGCGGCCCGTGGTGAGGCCGGGGTTGCCCACCGGGCGCTCGCGCGGGACGGTGCCCTCGGGCGGGGTGCGCATGGCGCGGCCGTCCGCCCAGAACTCACTCGTCTCGTAGTACTCGTACTTCGCCTGAGACTCCATGCGCTGGAGGAACTCGGACGGGACGTTGCAGCCGGCCAGGGCGAGCCCTGCCGCGGCGGGGATGAGCCACCTCATTCCTTCTCTCCCGTGACAACGGTCACATGGGTCGCGCCCAGTGCCTTGAGCTGGTCCATGATGTCTTCCGCCTTGGTGGCGGTGAGGGCCTTCGGGATGCTCAGCCAGTAGCCGTGCGTGGAGGCGCTGCGGAACTCCTCGCTCTCGAAGACCGGGTGGTAGGGCTGGGGCAGACGGCTGAGCCCCAGCAGGCCGAAGAAGATGCCGAACGCCGCCAGCAGCACCGACAGCTCGAAGGTGATGGGGACGTAGGCGGGGAGGCTGAACACCGGACGGCCACCCACGTTGATGGGGTAGTCGAAGCCGTTCATGTACGCCATCATCGCCACGGCGGTGGTCATGCCCGTGAGGGCGCCACCCAGGGCGATGAAGGGCACGCGCGAGGGCGGCAGGCCCAGCGCCTCGGACCCGCCGTGCAGCGGGTAGGGCGAATAGGTGTCCATGCCTTCGTAGCCCTTCTCCCGCATCTGCCGGGTGGCATCCACCAGGGCATCGGGCGTGGCGAACTCGGCGAGCACCCAGCTATCGAGAATCTTGGTCTCGGCGGACATGGGTCAGTGCGCTCCGTGGGTGAGGGTCCCGGCGGCGCCCGTTTCCGGGCCGTGGGCGCCGTGGTGCGCGGCGTGCTTGAGCTCCAACTGGAGCTCCTTCACCTCGCTCACCGCGACCGCGGGGACGAACTTGAGGAAGAGCAGGAACAGGGTGCTGAACAGGCCCAGCGTGCCCACGTAGATGCACCAGTCCACCCAGGTCGGGCTGTACAGGTCCCACGAGGAGGGCAGGAAGTCCTGCGTCAGCGACGACACGATGATGATGAAGCGCTCGCACCACATGCCGATGTTCACCAGGATGGACGCCACCCACATGATGGGGATGCTGGTGCGGCACTTCTTGAACCAGAAGATGTTCGGCGTGACGACGTTGCACATCATCATCAGCCAGTAGACCCCGGCGTACGGGCCGCGCGCGCGGTTCACGTAGAAGGTCCAGATCTCGTACTCGCTGCCGGAGTACCAGGCGATGAAGTGCTCCATCATGTACCCGTAGGCCACGATGAGGCCCGTCGCCAGAATCACCTTGTTCATGTTCTCCAGGTGGCGGTCGGTGATGACGTCCCGGAGCTTGAGGTACTTGCGGGCGGGCACCATCAGGGTCACCACCATCGCGAAGCCGCTGAACACGGCGCCGGCCACGAAGTAGGGCGGGAAGATGGTGGCGTGCCAGCCGGGGATGAGGCCCGTGGCGAAGTCGAAGGACACGATGGTGTGCACGCTGACCACCAGGGGGGTGGAGAGGCCGGCGAGCAGCAGGTAGCCAATCTTGTAGTTGTGCCAGTGACGGCCGGAGCCGCGCCAGCCGAGGGCGAACAGGCCGTAGATGGTGCGCTGGAGCTTGCCCTTGGACGAGTCACGCAGGGCCGCCAGGTCGGGGATGAGACCCACGTACCAGAAGAGGGCGGACACGGTGAGGTACGTCGAGATGGCGAACACGTCCCACACCAGCGGGGAGCGGAACTGCGGCCAGGCGCCCAGGGTGGAGGGGTAGGGGAAGAGCCAGAAGGCGAACCAGGGACGGCCCGTGTGCAGCAGCGGGAAGAGACCCGCGCAGCACACGGCGAAGAGCGTCATGGCCTCGGCGAAGCGGTTGATGCTCGTGCGCCACTTCTGCTGGAAGAGCAGGAGGATGGCGGAGATGAGCGTACCGGCGTGACCGATACCGACCCACCAGACGAAGTTGATGATGTCGAACGCCCAGCCGTTGGGCTGGTTGTTACCCCACATGCCGATGCCGCGGGCCAGGGTGATGGTCACACCCAGGACGAGCAGGCCCAGGCCGGCCAGCGCGATTCCGAACAGCATGAACCAGCCCTTGCCGGGCTTGGCCCACACGTGGTCGAGCAGGGTCTCGTTGAGCGTCTTGTCGTCGTGGTGCGGCGCGACGAGGGGACGCGGCTCGAGCGGGTCGAGTGAAGCGAGATGAGCAGCGGTCTCGGCCATGGCTTAGTGGCCTCCTTCGTGCTCCGCGCCAGCGGGCTGGGCGGACGCGAGGGCAGGATTGGGGTTGCGCAGACGGATGAGGTGGGCGGTGCGGGGACGGGTGCCCAGCTCGTTGAGCAGCTTGTAGGCGCGCTCGTCGTGGTGGTGCTTGGTCACCTGGGCGTTGGGGTCGCTCAGGGTGCCGAACACGATGGCCTCGGTGGGGCAGGCCTGGGCGCAGGCGGTCTGCAGCTCCTTCTCGAAGATGGGCCGCTTCTCCACGCGCGCCTTGATGCGGACGCGCTCGATGCGCTGCACGCAGTAGGTGCACTTCTCCATGACGCCGCGGTTACGCACCGTGACGTCCGGGTTCATCATCATCTTCTGCGTGGGCGTCTTGTCCGCGCTGTAGTGCAGGTAGTTGAAGCGGCGGACCTTGTACGGGCAGTTGTTGGAGCAGTAGCGCGTGCCGACGCAGCGGTTGTACACCATGTCGTTGAGGCCCTCGTCCGAGTGGACGGTGGCGTTCACCGGGCACACGTACTCGCAGGGGGCCTTCTCGCAGTGCACGCAGGCCACCGGCTGCATGACCATCTCGGGGTCATTCAGGTCGTCGCCGGTGAAGTAGCGGTCGATGCGCAGCCACTGCATCTCGCGGCTGCGGGCCACCTGCTCCTTGCCCACGACGGGGATGTTGTTCTCCGCCTGGCAGGCCACCACGCACGCGGCGCAGCCGGTGCAGCGGGCCAGGTCGATGGCCATGGCCCACTTGTAGTCCTCATACTTGAAGTCCGGCATGAGGTTGGCGCTCTCTTCGTCGCCACGGACGCGAGCGAGCACCGGGCTGGCGTGCTCCTTCTCCGCCTCCAGCTCCTTGTGGAACTGGGCCACCGTCATGTCCAGGGCGATCGGCCGGCCCTCCATGCGCCAGTGGCTCTGGCTCAGGGCGAACTTGTGCGTGGTGCGCCCCTTCGCCAGCTTCGCGCCGCCCTCGAACCAGGGCGCGTCCACACTGCGCAGCTGGTTGGCGTCGAAGCCGATCTCCTTGGCCACCGTCTCGAAGAGACCCGTGCGGCCATAGCCCAGCGGCAGCACCACCACGTTGTCCGCCGTGCCGGGCAGAATCCACACCGGCACCTCGAGCTTGCCCACGCGGGTGGTGAGCGTGGCGATGTCACCGGGCTCCAGGTGATTGTCTTCGGCGGTCTTCGGGCTGATGTAGGCCGCGTTGTCCCACGTCATCTTCGAGATGGGATCCGGCAGCTCCTGCAGCCAGGACATGTTGGCGAACTGGCCGTCGTAGACCTTGTAGTCCGCGACGAAGTTCACCTCGAGGCCACCGGAGGCGGGCGGGGTGTAGGCGTTCACCAGCGCGGCGGCGCCGCCCACGTTGGGCGTGCCGGCCAGGGCCGCCGGAGCGGACTCGGGGACGATGCCCACCGACACCCAGGTCTCCCACGCCGTCTCGAAGTCCGAGCCAGCGGCGGCGCGGCCCCGGTAGAAGTCGCGGAGGATCTGGTAGCTGTTGCGGAAGGGCTCACCCAGGAAGGTCGCGAGGAACTCCGCGGTGGGCACGCCGTTGAAGAGCGGCTGGATGAGCGGCTGCACGATGGTCACCGTGCCGTCGATCGACCGGCCATCACCCCAGGCCTCCAGCTCGTGCGCGGCCGGGATGAACCAGTCGGCGTAGGCGCTCGTCTCGTCCTCGAAGAGCGAGGTGTAGACGACGGTGAGCTTGTTGCGGTTGGGGTTCTTCGGGTCCAGCACCTCGCGCAGGCCCAGGTCCACCGGGGCGCGGTAGATGGGGTTCCACGCGGAGATGACGAGCACGTCCACCGCGCCGTTCTTCAGCTCGTCCACGAGCGGGCGCAGGGCGGCGGCGCTGGTCGTCTCGGAGACGGTGGCGGGGATGTAGCGCACCGTCTGGCCCACGTTGCCGAGCGCCGCGTTGAGGGCGGCGGCCAGGGCGTGCACCGCGGCGGGCTGACGCTCACCGGCCAGCACCACGCTGCGGCCGGAGGCGGCGCGCAGGTCGGCGGCGACGGCGTCCACCCACTTCTGGTGGGCGGCGTTGAGCTGCGCCTTCTGGGAGGCGGCGCCCGCCAGGCCCGCCACGTCACCGCCCACGCGCGAGGCGATGGCGGCGGCGACGGCGAACACCTCGGCGGAGGTCACGCGCAGGCGGTGGTCCGCCATGCCGCCGGTGATGGTGAAGCGCGGCTCGGCGACGTAGAGGCGGTTGAGGTTGCCCTCGGCGGGGTCTCTCCGCTGCGCGAAGGCGCGGGCGTAGGCCAGGTTGGCCGGGCGGCTCTCCAGGAAGTCCGCGTCCAGCGACAGGACGACGTCCGCCTTGGAGAAGTCGTACAGCGGGGTGGCCGGCTGGCCCAGCACGGCGCGCGTGCCCTCGCTGGCCGCGTCCTGCGTGACGGAGGTGTAGCTCACGAAGCGCGCGTTGGGCAGCCGCTTCTGGATGCGCGAGCGCAGGTCGTCGAGCACCGGCGAGGTGTTGGGCTCGGTGAGGAAGCGCACGCGCGTCCCACCGTTCTCCTGTGCCGCCCGGGCGATGACCGTGCCGAGCTCCTCACCGAAGGTGCGCAGCGAGCGCGGATCCTTGCGGTTGCGCAGCACGCGGGCGCGCTGCGGGTCGTACAGGGACATCAGGAAGGCCTGCTCGAAGACACCGGCGGCGCCCAGGTTCACCGGGTGCTGCGGGTTGCCTTCCACCTTGATGGGGCGGCCCTCACGCGCGGTGACGAGGATGCCCGAGGTGTGCCCGCCGAACGTCATGCCCGAGGCGTAGTGCAGCGGGTTGCCCGGGACGAGCTCGGGAGGCGTGCGGGTGTAGGGCACCATGCGCTCGTCCACCGGACGGGTGGAGCAGGCGGTGGCGCCGGCCAGCGCGAGCGACGCGCCGAGCAGCTGCATGAACTCGCGGCGGGCCACGCCGGTGGGAGGCAGGTCCGCGCCCTCGGGGAACTCGGGGCGGCTCTCCTCGAGGTACTCGGCCTTGCCGAGCTTCTCCTCGAGGCTGCGCCAGTACGTCTTCCCGTAGGCGCCCTCGGTGGCCACGGCGTGCGCGGCGGCGTGATCGAGCGCCTCGCCCACGACGTCACCGTGAGAGTGATCGTGGTCGTGCGCGGCCTCGGCCTGCTGGGCCGGGACGACCGGCAGGGCGAAGGAAGTAGGGGTGTCCTTCATGGGGGCTCCGTCGAGCTTGGGCTTCAGCGATGGCATGTGGAGCAGCTCGTGCGCGAGTGAACGTCGTACTGGGTCGCCAGCGTGTCAGCGAGCGCCTCGGCCTCCGCGTGGTCCTTCGGCGGCTCCCAGCTCATGCTGGTGATGAACTCCTGCGGACGCAGGTTGGGCTTGGGGTTGCGGTGGCAGTCCAGGCACCACTGCATGGTGAGCGGCTGGACCTGCTCGATGGCGCCCATGTAGTCCACGCGGCCGTGGCAGGTGACGCAGCCGACGCCCTTGCTCACGTGGATGGAGTGGTTGAAGTAGACGAAGTCCGGCAGGTTGTGGACGCGCACCCAGGGGATGGCCTGGTCGGTGAAGTACGCCTGGCGTACCAGAGCCAGATACGGGCTCTTGTTCCACACCTGCGCGTGGCAGGACATGCACACGGTGGTGGAAGGAATGCCCGCCGACGGCGACTTCTCCACGGAGAAGTGGCAGTAGCGGCAGTCGATCTGCTCGTCGCCGGCGTGGTGCCGGTGATCGAACTCGATCGGCTGTTCGAGCGGGCGGTGCTGGTTGGTGACGAACGGAGAACGCACGTACGCCATCAGACCGCCAAGCGCGATCGCGGGGATTGCAAGGAGCGCCGCGGCGGAAGCCCGCGACACCGTGTTCGTCCAGCGTGGGAAGAGAGGACCGCTCATACCAGGACCGGGGGGCTAGTCAGTGGGCACCGAAGGGACGCAACCGGGAGGACGGTGCGGCCGGCTCGGAGACGGCACAGGGAGACTGGAACAAGAAGCTCATTCACGGCGTTGCTGTGGCTGCGACGACTCCTGCCCTGGCAGGAGACATGCGGACACGCCCGACCCCATCCGATTGAAGAAGTGCCGTGGGCGGGAGTCGTCCTCCTCGTCCCCTCCCAACGCGGCGCGCGACCATCGAGCATCATTATCCGGGTGTCAACCTTTCTCTGTCCGCGCGCGAGGGGATACCACGACCCATGGCGTTGTGGCGCGGGTGAAAACCTCCCCTGATGACGTTCTCTTCTACGAGATGGAAGGGTGCTTGAACGCGAGGGGCCTCAAGCGTCTTCAGGATCGCGCCAGCGATCGCGGCGGCGCTCCAACAGGCGCTCCACCAGTTGGTGGAACTCACATCTCCGCTACATAGATGCGAAGGGGCCCGCGAGCCGGCGGGCCCCTGCTACAGGTCTGTCGCGCACTGTCGTGTCACGGGCGTGTGACGAGGAGCTCCTCGCGCAGCCGCGTGAGCACCTTGCCGAGCAGGTTCAGGCCCCGCCACGCCGCCGGGTCCTGGATGCGCGGGTCCTCCGCCGACAGGCCCACGCCCCAGATGAGATCCAACGGGCTGGCCTCCACCAGCTCCGTGCCCGCCGTGGCCAGCAGCGCCTTCAGCAGCTCCGGGTTCTGGGTGAACCTGGCGTGGTTGCCCTCATAGACGATGCGCTCGCGCTCGCGCTCCCACCGCGCGCCATCGAAGCCACGCACTTCGCGTCCGAGCGCCTTGTGCTCCTTGGGCGTCTTCGCCTCCAGGATGCGCGCCGCCATCTCCGCGTCCCCGAAGAGCACCGCCTTGCCGTGCATCATGTACTGCTCGGCGCAGGTGAAGCGCGTGCCCCCCACCCAGAACTCACACGGGTGCCACTGCGAGAACGGGGACTCCTGCCGCCAGAAGAAGGTGAACCTGCGCCGCGCGTCGCTCATGGGGCCCTCGGGATGGTTGGTGTAGGTATAACACCAAGCTGGACGCGGCGGGGAGGTGGACCTGACAGCGCCCGGGGCACTCAAGAGGTGGGCGGCCGGTAGGAGACCCCGGTGACGGTGTATTCGATGGCACCGCGCGGGCGCTCGACCCGGACGGATTCCCCCACCTCCTTGCCGAGCAGCGCCCGCGCCAGGGGGGACTCGACGCTGAGCCGGCCCGCCTTCACGTCCGCCTCGTCCGGACCGACGACGCGGTACGCCGTCTCCTCGCCCTCCTCGTCCTCGAGCGTCACCCACGCGCCGAAGAAGACGTGCGCGTCGTCCGGAGCCTCGGGGGACACCACCTTCACCTCCTCGAGGATGGCGGCCAGTTGCCGCGCCCGGCGCGCCCGCTCCCGGGCCTGGGCCTCGCCCTCGAAGGCCGGCGTGTCCTTGTCCCGGGACACGGGCGCCGTGAGCGCCTCGAGCTCCTCCTGCAGGGCCCGGTAGCCCTCGGGAGTGATGTAGCGCTTCTCGCCAGAGGCCGAGCGGGGACGCGGCGGCAGGAGGAGCTCTTCCCCGCCCGAGTCTTCCTTCGTGAAGGCTTTCGACATGGTGCTCCCTCCCGGATGCCCGGCTTCCTACCGGTGCGGCATGCCCATTGTCCCGGAGGACAGGGTGACTGCCCATGCGGGCACACCGACATTCCTAATAATCATGGGACTCGCCCGACTCATCGAAGCCCACAAGCAGGAGGTCCTCGTCCGCTGGAAGGAGTTGGTGCGTACGCTCACCGATGCACGGAAGCTCTCCGATGCAAGCCTGGAGGACCACGTCCCGGAGCTGCTCGACTGGTTGGCGAAGCGGCTGCGCGAGCGCGCCTCGACCGATGATTATGGGAGCCAGATGCTCTCCCGCGTGCATGCCTTCCAGCGGGTCTGCGAGCACTTCGACCTCGTGGAAGTGCTGGCGGAGCTCGCGGTGCTGCGCGAGACGCTGCTCGGGCTCTGGGTGGAGGAACCCGAGGGCGTCACCCCCTCCGAGGTGCTCCACCTCAACCAGGACCTGGATGACGTGGTGACGGTCTGCACGACGGAGTTCGCCCGCCGGGCCCTCGCCCTGCGTGGGGCCTCGGAGGCGGCAGCCGAGACGATGGGTCATTGAGAGGGAGCCCCTGCCTTCCTGCCTCCTCCACGGCCTGGGGAGCGCGGGATGCCGGGCGCGGGAGCAATGCCGACGATTCGCGGAAGAGAACCTGGGAGGCGCAGGCATGGCGAGGAAGACGTTGAAGGGTATCCGGGTGGGCGTGCTGGCCGCGGACGGCTTCGAGCAGGTGGAGCTCACCCTCCCCGTGAAGGCACTGCGCAAGCGCGGCGCGCAGGTGGACATCATCTCCCTGCACAAGGGCCGCATCCGCGGCATGAACCTGATGTGGCCAGGCAAGAAGGTCCGCGTGGACGAGACGGTGGAGCACGTGCGTCCCAAGGACTTCGACGCGCTCCTCATCCCCGGCGGCTTCGTCAATCCGGACAAGCTCCGCCAGAGTGAAGAGGTGCTCGACTTCGTGCGCGAGATGGACCGCCACGGCCGGCCCATCGCCACGTTGTGCCACGGCCCCTGGGTGCTCGTGTCCGCGGGCCTCGCGAGTGGACGCAAGCTGGCCTCGTGGCCCGGCATCAAGGACGACCTCCGCAACGCGGGCGCCGAGTGGATGGACGAGCCCGGCGTGCGCGATGACAAGTGGTTCTCCAGCCGCAGCCCGCTGGACATGCGCCACTTCATCAAGGGCATGGTGCAGCTCTTCGACGAGCACGCCCCGCGCAACCATCCGGTGGCCGAGGAGCGCTCGCACTGGGGCCGCTGGGTGTTCGCCGCCCTGCTGGGATGGGTGGCCATCCGCCCGCTGCGCACCGCGCTCGCGCGTTAGTGTTCGGAATCGGAATCGGAATCGGCAGGGCGCGCCGGCGAGGGGCCGCGGTTCTGGCGTGCCCACCCATGTAATGCCCGGGGTCTCCTCCGTATCTCTCATAGGGAGGAGACACCACCGATGCCGACCGTGGCGCAGTCGTTCGAGCAGTTCATGCAGGGCTTGGAGCTCCATTCGGGCGAGAACAGTGAAGCGAAGCGTCAGGAGCGTTACGTCTTCGAGGCGATGCGCCGCCGGTTGCGGCCCCGGGAGTCCATCCTCAGTGGCTCCTACGGCCGGAATACGGCCATCCGGCCGCTGCACGATATCGACCTCTTCCTCATCTTCACGGCTGCCGAGCGCGGCACGGGAGAGTCCGTCGGCCCCAAGGCGTTCTTGGAGCGCGTGAAGCAGGCGCTCGAGGAGGAGTTTCGCGGCAAGCAGGCGAAATTGCAGAACCGCTCGGTCAACATCGAGTTCAGCGGGACGGGCATCGGCTTCGACGTCGTTCCCGCGCTGGAGGACCCGCGGCGGCCAGGCACCTACTGGATTCCCGACGTGCGCAAGGGCGATTGGATCCTGAGCAATCCGCGCAAGCACATCGAGGCCTGTGACGAGGCGAACGCGAGGGCCTCGCAACGGCTCAAGCCGCTCATCAAGGCCATCAAGAGTTGGAACAAGCTCCAGGGCAAGCCCGTGCCGTCGTTCCTCCTGGAGGTGATGGCCTACAAGGGCATCGACTCGTTCCGGCCCGAGGGCCGCCTGTCCGTCTACGCGCAGGGCATGGCCCACCTGCTCCAGTTCATGAGCGAGCACATCATGGACCAGTGGCCGGAGCCGGCGGGGCTCGGGCCTCCCGTCAATTCCGGGGTGGGCCAGACGAACCTCGTGCAAGGGCAACAGCGGCTGTCGGGCGCCACGCGCAAGGCCAACCGCGCGCTGGAGTTGGAGCGGGCGGGCGACATGCCTGGGGCGAACGAGATCTGGCGGGAGCTGCTCGGGCCGGACTTCCCGGTACGGTAGGGACCCCATGCCTGGACCGCGCATCCTAACCATCGAGCTGGCCCGCTCGGCGAAACTGAATGAGCCCTATGCATTCGACGGGAAGCCGCAGGAGTACTTCGCGCGAGGCCCGCAGGGGAAGCTGGGGGTTGCCGAGTTCCCGTGGGACAAGGTGGAGAAGCTGCGTGCGGAGTTCCTGCAAGCGGCTCCAACGTCCGCTGCGCGGAGGCAGATGGGTGATCTGCTGCGCCGATTCCTCGAGGACGTGCTGAAGGAACTGGACGGCTGGAGGCCCTACGAAAACGCCTTGCTCAAGGCTGAGGCGAAGAAAGTGTCCCTCCGGTTGCGCTTCCGCTTCAGCGCGGGGGAACTGTTCAGCCTTCCCTGGTCGATGACTTCGCTCTGCAATGGTCAGAGCCTTGGCTCCATCAAGCCGCATCCCCTGCAATACGAATGGGCCAACGACACCCGGGTTCCCCCGGCTGCGCCCATCCATGGCCGGGTGTTGTTCGCCTGGTCCGACGCGGAGGAGGGCGTCTCGGAGGACATCCACCGCGATGCGATTCAGAAGGCGTGCCCGGACTTCAATCGGGAGCAGGATGAGCTCGAGCACCTGTCCCTGGATTCCCTTGTCGGCAAGCTGGAAAGGGCGCGCCAGGAGGGAAGACCGTTTCGCATCCTCCACATCCTGTGTCATGGGGGCCCAACACCCGGAGGAACGTTCGGACTCGTCTGGACGGATCCCTATCGGCCGGGGCGGCCCATGCGCGTGGATGGGGACAGACTTCGCGACGTGCTCGGTCCTTTTCAGGGCGACCTGCAGGCTGTCGTGCTGAGCGCATGTCACGGAAGCAACCCCGGTCAGGTGGGCAGCATGTTCGGAGGTGTGGCCCATGACCTCCACCGCCTCGGTATTCCGGCGGTCATCGCCTCGCAGATGCCCTTGACGGTGCATGGCTCCATCAAGATGACGGAGGCGCTCTACGATGCCCTCTGTCAGAAGAAGCTCCCCATCGACGATGCCTTCCAGAAAGCCCATGAGGCGCTGAGTCCCTCGTCGCTCGACTGGGCGTCGCTCCAGTTCTTCGCGCCGTCTCCGCCCGCGGAAGCCCGTCCCCGAGGGCAGCGCATCGTCTTCTCGTCGGCCGAGCCGCTCCCCGAACTCCCCGAGGAACTCGTGGTGGCCTACGAGGTGAACTTCAACGTGGCGCCCGCCTCCATCGTTGAGGCCCTAGCGGGACACGCAGGGGGAGACCCGGACATCGTCGTGCTGCAGCCCTTCGACAAGGTGGCGGATGACCTCCCCTGCACTGTCAAGGAGTGGCGGCGCGCGCTTGAGCAGGCCGATCAGCTCGTGGACGCGCTGGGGACCCAGGTCTCGATGGTGCACCTCTTCGGGCGCGCTCCGTTGCCGCTCATGTTCCATCTGGGATGGCGGCTGAGTCGGTGGAAGCTTCGCGTGTACCAGGAGCAGCGGGGGCGGACCGGCGGCTGGACCTGCGGCTATGACTCGCTGCAGCAGCCCTCCTCCGAGGAAAGGTTCTTCCGCGAGGAGTCATGGCCAGCTCACGAGTCCCGCCGCGCGACAGGGGGCCGCCTGGTCATCACCGTCGAGGTGAACCTGTCCATCCACGCCGAGGAGCTGGCGCGGTGGCTCGGCACCGAAGACGCTCCCGCGGTGGTGCGCTTGGTGGCGGCTCGCGGCCCCTCTCCCACGGTGGTGCGGGGACCCATGGACACGGCTCGGGCCGTGGACGAGTTCCGTGCCTTCCTGGACCGCATCCACGCGGAATGGCCGGACGTCCGCGAGGTGTGGCTCGCGATGGCGTGCCCGGCCAGCCTGGCGGCGGCGCTGGGCAGGGCCTACAACCCGAAGACCCAGGCCACTGTCAAGCTCTTCAACTTCCGGAAGTCCAAGGGCTACGTAGAGGTCCCCTGGCCCGGGGGCGTCTCTCGCAAGCCCGGGCGCCGCTCATGACCCCGCCCCGCCGCCGGCATGGCGGGACGTAATATTCGCCGTGCCCTCCGTATCCCTCGTGGGGATGGACCGGAGACGTGGTCATGACGAGCGCCGGGGAGATTGTGGCCAGCAATTTCGAGGATTGGCACGAGCGGTACTACGAGCTGCTTCTGCACATTGCCAAGAGACTTTGCCGAGGCGCCGTGGGCATCGACCCCGAGGACCTCGTGCAGGAGACGCTATTGCGCTTCATCGAGCACTTCGACGGTGCGTTGGGCGCACAGGACGACGCACCGGTGGATGGCTGGCTCATCAGCGTCATGAACAATCGCTTCTATGACCTGCTCCGAGGCGCCATGGGCCGTAAGAAAGCGGAAGACGATCCGACCATCACCCGCTGGACCCTGAGTCAGGGAGCGGGTTCGGCTACGTATGAGCGCATCACCCAGGAGCGCTTCGATTGGGCCATCGAGAAGCTGCCCCGGCTGCAGCGGCTCACCTTCCTGCTCCGCTCCCAGGGGCTCGGCAATCGGGAGATCGCCAGCAAGCTGGGCGTGTCACCCGGGCGCGTGGCCAAGCGGCTGTTCGACGCCCGTCAGAAGCTCGGCGAGTTGCTCAAGCCCTACCTCGATGAGGGAACCCACTGATGTCCACGCCCTGCGATTCCCTCCAGTCCTTCGCGGATGGAGAACTCTCGCCCGCGGACGCTCAGGCCTTCGGCAAGCACCTGGCCGAGTGTGAGCGCTGCCAGTCGGAGCTCACCCGGTTGCTGCAACTCGAACAGTTCGGCCGGCGCTACATCGAGCGGCACGGCCAGGTAGAGGTGCCCTGGCACGCCATTCCCCGGAATCGGTGGCTGGCGGCCGGTGCGGCGGTGCTCTCCGTCGTGGCCGCCCTGCTGCTCACCCCGCGCTTCACGAGCGAGCCGACACCGCAAGCGGTGCCAGAGATGTGGGCGCGGCAGCAGCGGACGTTGGAAGCGCGCGTCACCTATCCCCAGGCGGACACCTACCGTCCGATGGCCCAGTCCTTCATGGGCACGGCCCCCGCGCAGGGTGTGACCGAACCCTCCAATGCCATCATGAGCCGGCTGGAGTCCATAGGAGACCTGCCTCAGCTTGTCGCGGCCTACCTCGCCGGTGGCAGGCCCAACACCTGGAGCGCGAAGCAGTTCCTGCAGCGGATGCAGCGCGAGCGCACGTGGGACGCGAACGTGCTCTGCGACCTGGGGGTGGCACACTATCTGGACGCCCGGGCCCTGGAGGCGTCACGCAAGACAGCGGAGCTGCGCGAATCCCTCCGCCTGTTCAACGAGGTGCTCCGCAGGGCGCCCACGCATCTCCAGGCCCGGTGGAATCGCTCCCTGGTGTATCGGGACCTGGGGCTGCCGCTGTTGGCCATGCAAGACCTCGAGGCACTGGAGCGCACCGAGCCGGATGCGCAATGGCGGAACGAGGCCCGGGACAGGCGGCAGCGGCTCGCCGTCGCGCTGCAGCGAAAGGAGCGCTGGAAGGCCGCGGACAGCACGGGATTCGAACTCATCTCCCGAGGTGTCCCCGCGCTGCCGGACGCGCTCGCCTACGCCGATGTCCCGCTGATGCGCCGGGACTTCTATCACGCCGTGCGTGCCCGAACCTCCGCCGAGGAGGTGCGCGCGTTCCTTCCCCTCGCCAGGAAGCTGGATGAAATCTCGGGAGGCGACACCGTGCTCCAGGACTACGTCCGGCGCGTTGCCGCACGCAACTTCTCCGTCCGCGCTCCCCTGGCGGCGCAATACGCCCGGCTGATGACGGGGCAGGTGGACTCGCGCGACGAGGAGGCGTTGCTCCGAAACTTCCTCGCCTCGAGCGAGGACGACATCGCCCTGGGCGCGCTCACGTATGCGGTCCCGCACCTTCCGCAATACGCCAGTACTCTCGTGGAGCGGGCCCGCGCCAGCCCGGACCCCTGGTTCCAGGTGCTGGGGCTCCAGCAGGAGGCCACACGGGAGCAGCAACTGGAGAGCTATGACCGGGCGCACAAGCTGCTCGAGAAGGCGCTCGAGCTTTGCACGCGGCATCAGTTGGTCTACCGGTGCGTCGCCGTCGAGAACGACCTGGCCCATGTGTCCGGCTGGCTCTTCCACCTCATCGATGCCGAGCGTTACGCACGCGCCGCGCTCCTACAGGCGCGGCGGGCCCAATGGGACCAGGAGCGGATGCTGTTGCAGACGCTGGGGAACACCGCGCGCCTCACGTCTGACGTCACACTGGGCCGAGCCTACTTCGGTGAGGCCCTCCTCATGTCCGACGGTGACCGGAAGAGCCTGCGGAACATTCATCAGAACCTCGCCCACCTGGCCATCCAGGCGCTGGAGCTGGATGAGGCGCGGGCCGAACTGGACCGCGCCCTGGAGGTCGGACTGCCGCTCACGCGGCATGGCATCGAGGCGCTGGTGGATGTGGCCCGGACGCGCCGCTCCCCACGGGACGCGGAAGCCGTGGAGAAGACGCTGGCGCTGGAGCCTGGCAACACCCGGGGGCAGCGCGCCTACGCGACGTTCCTCCGGGGGCGCTTCCTGGTGGAGGTCGACGCCGTCAGGGGGCGTGCGCTGCTGGAGGAGGCCATTCATGAGGCGGAGTCCGCGGCCCCCGAGGACGTCACGGCCAGGCATGCGCGTGCGTACAGCTACACGTCCCTCATCTTGGCCGACGCCGCGAAGGGCGACTTCGCCGCGGCCCTGGGCCGCTTCGGCGCGGAGCTGGGCTTCGCCGCCACGGGCCGGTGCGTCCTCGCACTCACCGAGGATACCGAGCGCAGCCTGGTGGTGGCGCGGGGGGCGGAGGGACAGTGGATCGGCCGTTACACACCGGTGCGGGTCGCGCGGTTTGATCCCACGAGCCTCGCGGGAGTGGTGCCCCAAGACATGGTGGAGGCCCTTCGTCCCTGTGCCTCGGTGGATGTCCTGGCCCGGCCTCCCTTGCAGGGGCGCGCGGGGCTTCTTCCGCCCGAGCTCGCTTGGCGTTACCTGACGCGGGCCACCGCGCCCCAACCTGCCGCGGAACGAGGCCTGCACCTCGTGGTGAGCGATGTGCGGTACGACGAGCAGCGCAGTGAGCCCGCCCTGACGTGGTCTCCCCGCGTCGCGCCGGGAACGGAGCTCCGGACCCTGCGGGAGCTGGACGCCACGCCAAATCGCGTACTGGAAGCCATGCCGGAGGCGACGGACATCGACCTGGCGACCCACGGGAAGATCGACCCGGGCTCGAACACGGCCTATCTGTTGCTGGCTCCCGGTCCAGGCGGCGGCGATGAGCTGTACGAGAACCGCATCCGCGGGTTGAGACTCTCGGGTGCGCCGCTCGTCGTCCTGGCGGCCTGCGAGGCCGCGCGGGGAACTTCGGCCCTGCATGAGCATGGCAGCCTGCCGGACGCCTTCCTCGCCGCGGGAGCGCGCACGGTGCTCGCGGCGACACAGTCGATTCCGAATGAAGACGCATCGGCCTTCTTCGGTGCCGTGCGCGAGCGGATTCGCGGGGGCGCTTCTCCCAGCATGGCCACGCGCGACGAACGCATGGAGTGGCTGCGCAGGGGGAAGGACGCCGACTGGATCAACGGAGTCCTCGTCTTCGAGTGAAGAACGGCTGCCGCATCACGCGCAGCCTCAGTGGAGCAGGGAGGGGCCAATGCAGGGTGAGTCGCTGGAGACGCAGGACTTCTCGACGTGGGATGGCACGCCGTTCTTCGAGGGCCATCCGGAGGAGGGACGGCACGTCTACATCGTCAAATCGCGCGAGGAGGGGACCTTCACCGCCTATGGAGCGCTGGATGACCGACAGCAGGTCATCTTCGTGGTCCAGGGAACGCTCGCGCAGCTCGATCGCTTCGTGGCGCAGGTGAAGTCGGAGGGAGCTCGGGTAACGCATGGCCTGCCTCCTTTCGACACCAACACGGGGGGAGACAAGGCGAGCGACACCAGCCGGCCAGGCTTCGCGGGAGACCCCAGCGGGAGCCTCCAGGCACGGGACTTCTCGACGTGGGACGGTAAGCCCTTCTTCGAGGGCTCTCCGAAAGAAGGACGGCACGTCTACATCGTCAGGCCGCACGAGCAGGGCGGCTTCACCGCCTATGCTGCGCTGGATGACTCGCGGCAGATCCTCTTCGGGGTCCGGGGAACGCACACGCAGCTCGACCGCTTCGTGGCGCAGGTGAAGACGGAGGGCGCGCGGGTGACGCACGGCCCGCCTCCTTTCGACATCCGCACGGGCGGAGACAAGGGAGCGTCCGGAGGGAAGAAGTGACCCTGCAACTGTTGCTCGCTCGGGCGGGGGATGGGCAACCCGTCGTCGAGACGCCCCTGCCGGCGGAGTCCCTGCGGGGGGCGCCGCTCCCAGCCCCCCTGCCGAAGCCCACCCACCTGTACAACATGTCCGCCGAGCCCGACTCTCTGCGGGAACAGCGCTGGGCGCTCGTGGTTCCCGACACCGAGCGAGGCCGACGCCTCGAGGGCATCCTGTCGCCGTTGTGCGAGCGCCGCGCGGAGGAGCAGGGCCGGACGGTGGAGGTGTTCCGCGCTCCGACGGGGATGGACGCGGCCAGGGCTCAAGCCTTCGTGGACGAGGTGATGTACCCGACGTCCCGTTCCTCGCGGGAACACGCCCGCTACGTCCTGCTCGCCGGGACGCTGGAAGAGCTCTCGCTGGAGTTGCAGGAGGAGCTGACAGGGGATGGCTCGTGCTTCGTGGGACGCCTGCCCTTCGAGCGCGAGGAGGACCACGCGGCCTATGTCGCGAAGGTGCTGGCCCGTGAGCGGGACGCGGCACGCCCCCGGAAGGCCCGGGCCCTGTTCCTCACCGCGCAGGACATGTCGCTCCCGGTGCGCAGCGGCCATCGCTTCGTCACCAGCCCGGTGGCTCGGCGGTGCTCGGAGGCGCGCGCGAGGGGCTTCTTTCCGGCGAGCGGTGTACTCATGGAAGAACTGCCCGCGGGCTCCAAGGGGCGGCTGCTGGAACTGGCCGGTGCACCGGAGCCGGGCCTACTCTTCACGTTGAGCCATGGCGTCGGGGCGAGGCCCTCGGGCTGGGCGAGCGCCGAGGAACAGCGGCGCGAGCAGGGAAACATGTGGCTGGGCGATCGGACCGTGCTGACGGCCGAGGAGGTCCGCCAGGGGGCGTTCCTTCCAGGGGGCATCTGGTTCTATTTCGCCTGCTTCGGCGCGGGGACGCCGGCGCGGAGCGTGTACCAGCCCTGGATGGAGCAGCTCGTGCGCTCGGGCCTGATGCCCCCGTGGGAGCTGGAGGGGGTCGAGCGCTCGCGTCCCCTGGAGGCGAGGCCCTTCATCGCCGCATTGCCCCAGGCGGCGCTGGCCAACCCTGAGGGACCGCTCGCCGTCATCGGCCACCTGGACCAGGCATGGATCTGCGCCTTTCACGATCCCCGGACCGGACAGACGCATGCCAACCGGCTGGAGGAGGTGCTCGCGAGCTTGGTGGAGGGCTACCGAGCGGGGCTGGCGCTCCACGCGCTGTCACGTTTCGCCTCGAAAGCGGACCGGGAGTTGCGCAAGCACTACCAGGAGGACGCGGTGGCCGGGTCTTCCGGCCAGTCTCCAGCACCCCAGGTGGAGGAGCGGGCCTACCTGTGGATGGAGCGGCACGACGTCACGAACTACACGTTGCTGGGGGATCCGGCGGTGCGGCTCGTGGACCGACCTTCGCGCTGAGCTGCGGGCGGAAGAGGATGCGCATGTAACAAGTGCCGCGCCGTTCGTGATCCAGGTGCCATGACACTTCCTCTTCACAGATTCTTCGCTGACTTCCTCAAGGAAATCCGCCCGACGTCGGCCCAGCGTGCCGACATGATCGACGGGCACCTCAAGCTCCAGGATCTCCTGAAGTCGGATACGCAGCTCAAGACAGGGTTCGTCGGCATGTTCCTGCAGGGCAGCTACAAGCGCCGCACGGCAGTCCGGCCCAAGGACGGCAAGCGGGCGGATGTCGACCTCATCGTCGTCACCCGCATGAAGGAGTCCGAATTCACGCCCTCCCAGGCCATGGACTGCTTCAAACCCTTCTTGGAGCGGCACTACAAGCACAAGTACCGGCCGCAGGGCCGCTCCTTTGGCATCGAGATGTACTCAGTGGAGATGGACCTCGTCATCACCGCCGCGCCGGCGGAAGCCGAGGCCGGTGTCTATAGCTCTCTCACCGAGAGCGCGGACGTCCTCCGTCTCGACGAGGAAGAGACGCAGCCTCTCGTGAAGATGGCTGAGGGCAGCGTCCCGCAGTGGAAGACGGAGCCGTTGCGGATTCCGGACCGGGAGGCTGGCAGGTGGCAGGACACCCATCCACTGGTACAGCTGAGCTGGACGATCCAGAAGAACGCCCGGTGCTCGAAGCACTTCGTCAACGTCGTGAAGGCCCTCAAGTGGTGGCGGCTCGTCCACGTCAGTGAGCTGCCGGAGCGGCCCAAGAGCTACCCGTTGGAGCACCTCATCGGCGACTGCTGCCCGGACGGCATCTCCTCGGTGGCCGAGGGCGTGGTGCGGACCCTCGAACAGTTCAGCCGACGCTACGCCTCCGATGCTGCCAGGAAGCAGGCTCCCCATGCACCGGACCGGGGCGTGGATCAGGACGTCATGGCGCGCATCGGCGGTGACGACTTCGCGAAGTTCCATGCGCAGGTGGAGGCCGCCGCGAAGACGGCGCGCAAGGCGTTCGAGGCACCGGATGCGCAGACCGCGGCGCCGCTGTGGCGCGAGCTCTTCGGCGACAAGTTCCCCCGGGCTCCCGATGGCGGCCCCTCCCCGAAGAAGGCTAGCTTCACGCCCCACGACGACGGCGGGCCTGGAGTCGTGGGACCCGGTAGGTTTGCGTGAGAGACGCTCCCGCGCTGACGGACGCGCTCCGCCTGGGCCGCCGTGCCCTGGATGGCGTGGCCGGGGTAGAGCTCCTCGACGATGTGTCCTGGGACCCGGAGGAGCAGTGCTGGGTCCTTCCCCTGCGCCTGCGTGCGGACACCTCGGGGAGCGCCATCCCCGAGTGGACGAACTGGTACGTCCTCATCGACGAGCACTATCCCCGGGGGCGACTCGACGTCTTCCCCTCCAAGCAGGGGGGGCTCGAGGACACGTATCCGCACCAGCGCTTGAACCAGTCAGGGCCGGCGGCTCGACCGTGGCGGGAAGGGCGGCTGTGTCTGCAGACAGGCCTGGCGGCGTTCGGATTGAGGACGCGTGCGGAGGAGCCACGGAGTCCGGAGGCGCGGCTCTTCTGGCACGTCGCGGGCGCGCGGGAGTGGCTCGAAACCGCGGCCCGGGGCCTGCTTCTCGCCCCCGGTGACGCTTTCGAACTGCCCGACCTGCCCACGGATGGAAACCCGCAGGTGGTCTTCCGCGAGACGGCCGGGGCGCTCGGCTCCTGGACGGCGAGCCAGGAGCGCCGGGGATGGGTAGAGCTGCTCCCCGTGCCTGGAAACGCGCGGCTGCTCGCCGTGAATGCGTTTTCATCGCTCGATGGCCGCCAGCTGCTCTCACCCGGCTGGGGAGATCTGCTCCGCGCGGTGCCTCGGAAGCGGCGCTTCCGTGTGCCGTGGATGCGGTGTGACTCGCTCCCCATCCTGCCTTCCTACGCGCCCCCCACGTCCTGGCCCGAGTTGGAGCATGCGCTCCGGTTCCGGGGACTGGACCTCCGGAAGGAGCTTCAGACCTTCGCCTCGCGGCTCCGCGATGGCGAGCGCCACCTGTGTCTCATCGGCTTTCCCATTCCGGAGAAGGTGGGCGGGCCGGACGTGCGCATGCACTGGTGGGCGCTTCGGCTGCCCATCTTCGCCCATGGCGACGTGGCTCCGCGCGGCTATCGCCGTAACGAGCGGACGTACTGGCTCCATGACCAGGTCCATCTGTTCGAGCGCTCACTGCCTCTCGACTGGCTCCGCACCGACAACTGGGCACCCGAGGACCTGCGCAGCCGGGGGGCGCTGCCGGAGCCGCTGCGGAGCTCATGGGTGTTGCTGCTCGGGGCGGGGACGCTCGGCTCCGCCATGGCGGAGTTGCTCGTTCGCGGTGGGGTCTCCCGCATGGTCATCATGGATGGGGATGTCCTCGAAGCGGGGAATCTCGTGCGCCACACGCTCGATGTGACGGACGTGCGGTACTCCAAGGCCGACGCGCTCGCGCGCCGCCTGCGCAACCTCAATCCGGACCTGCGGGTCCATGCCTTCAAGAAGTCGCTGGACGAGCAAACGGCGCGGAGCATCTGGCTCGTCTCCCGATGCGACACCATCCTGGACTGCACCGCTTCGGACGAGGTCCTCGAGGTGCTGGGCCAGCACACCTGGGACGGGCCCCGCCTGTTCTTCTCCGCCTCCTTTGGTGTGGGGGCGCGGCGCCTGCTGTGCTTCAGCGCCACGGGCTCCTCCTTCCCGTCGGGTGAGTTCTGGAAGCAGGCCGGGTCGTGGATCCACCAGGAGCATGAGGAGCTCCGGCGCACCGCGCTGCCCAGAGAGGGACTCGGGTGCTGGCATCCCGTCTTCCCGGCCCGGGCGGAGGATGTGACGTTGGCCGCCGCCATCGCGGTGAAGGCGCTAGTGCGGGCCACGGCGACGCGCCCCGCCGCGCGCCTCGATGTCTATGAGCGCGAGGAACACGATGACTGCTTCCGTGGAGTCAGCCATGTGTCCCCTGTGGAAGCGCATGCCAGCCCTTGAGTTCCGTTCCGTGGATGCGCGCTTCCGGGTGCTCGTGCCAGGAGCCACCGTCCGCCGGCTCCTCCATCTGTGCCGCTCCTCGGGCAGGCGGGAGACGGGAGGCATCCTCGTCGGCAGGTACTCCGCCGGGCTCGACTGTGCCCGGGTGGGTGCCGCCTCCGGTCCTCCCAAGGACTCGGTTCGTGGACCCAGCTCGTTCCAGCGTGGAATGAAGGGCCTCCAGGCCTGGCTCGAGCGCCGGTGGGCCTCACGTGGCGACCATTACCTGGGCGAGTGGCATTTCCACCCGTATGCCCCGCCGGTACCGAGTGACACGGACCTCCAGCAACTCGGGCGAATCGCACGCACCGCCGATTACCGCTGCCCCGAGCCCATCCTGCTCATCGTGGGAGGAGACCCCGCCGGGAAGTGGTCGGTCAGCGTCCACATCGTTCCAAGTGGTCAGCCCGCCGTCCCGCTCCAGCGGCTCCAGGACCCCGCTGAGCCAGGTTGAAAACGCCTTGGACACTCCACGCGCCGTGAGGTTGGCAGCGCGCATCGGGGACGGTTAGCGTCCGCTCCCATGCTGAAGATGACACGGCGCCGCCTCCTCGCCACGGGGCTCGGGGGCGGAGTGCTGCTCCTGGTGGGCAGTGGGCTGCGGTGGTTCGCTTCGGGGTACCAGCTCCTTCCCGGCGAGGCCGCGCTGGGCCTGTCGGTGAAGGAGCTGTGCGTGGTCCGCTCGCTCGTGGAGGAGATGTTCTTTCCCGCCTCGGGCGCGCTGCCGTCGGGCATGGCGCTCGGCGTGCACCAGCGCGTCGACGAGGAGGTCTGGTCCCAACCCCAGGCCATGCGCGAGGACCTCCAGTCCGCCATCCAGCTAGGGTGAACCATGGACGCCACCACGCTCGAGAAGAAAGCCCGCACCGAGGGCACCCCCGTCATCAATGGCGAGACGGCTACCTTCGTGTGGCGCGGGCGCCGCCCCGTGTCCGTGACGGGGGACTTCCAGGACTGGTCCAGTGAGCCCATCGCCTTGCAGCAGGTGGCGCCCGGACTGTGGACGCACTCGCTCACGCTGCCTCGCGACAC
>NZ_JBJMQP010000062.1:0-2729 GCF_045802625.1 Hyalangium sp.
CGCGGACCATGTCTCGGACACAGCCGCCGACGAGGAACACAGCGAACCCCAGCTCGCGAAGGCGGCGGAGGACGTCGAGGACGGGGCGCGGGATGTCGGCGTTGTGGAGATTCGCGAGCATCAGCCGCGCCGCGGAAAAAGGGAGTGGCCCCGGCTGGAATCGAACCAGCGGCCTGCGGTTTAGGAAACCGCCGCTCTATCCAACTGAGCTACGGGACCAGACAACGGGCCCCTTATAGCAAGCGGCTCGATGCGCGCAACGAGCGTCCTGGCCTCCGGACGCGTCGATTCAACATCTTGAAAGGGGTGGGATGTAGGCCATCACAACCCAACCAGCCGCCGCAGCCGCGGACACACGATCAGCCCTGGGCTTTCAGCAGCTCAGGGGCTTCCTCCTCGCCCCCTGGCACGATTCGCTGCCAGCGCACTTGGAGCGGCTGGAGCCTGGGTCTGCGCACCGCCAGCGCGGCCTGGTGCCGAGCCGAGGGCCGCAGTTGGACGAACTGCCAGCCCTCGGGGTCGTCCCGCAGGCGAGGATCGAAGGAGATCCGCGGGAGCTGCCCAGGCCGCAGCTCGAACGCGAACTGCCCCAGCGGAAGCGAGAGCCCCATCCCTCGCGCCTTGATGTACGCCTCCTTCAAGGTCCAGTACTCGAAGAAGCGCTCCTGCTGGAGCTCCACCGGCAAGGCTCGCAGCGCCGCGACCTCCGCGGGCGCGAAGTAGCGGTCCGCCAGCATCACCGTCTCTCCGTGCCGCTGCGCATCCTCCACGTCCACGCCCACCTCCGCGTCGAGCGCCACCGCCACCACCGCCATCCCGTCCGTGTGGGAGAGGTTGAAGTGAAGCCTCGGACTCCCCTCACCCATCACCTCCGGGCGGCCATAGGCGTTGGTGCGGAAGGCCCACGCCTCGGGCCTCACCGCCTCGTAGCGGGACAACGTCAGCCGCACGAGCGCATGCGAGACCAGGTACTGCCTGCGGTGCTTCTCGAAATAGAACTTCCGTTGCTGCTCGCGCTCCTGGGGGCTCAGCACTCCCCAGTACGCCTCGAGCAGCCGCGGTTGCTCGATCCGCTCGGGCTCGGTGATCCAGACATGGACCTCGTCCGGAGCCAGGGACATCAACGCGGGAGTGGAGGGGCTCGACGACATGGAGCGCCTAGCGAAGCAGGCTGCCGGCCCTCTTGTCACCCGCCCACGTCTCGCGATTCATCGCTTTAGCCGATGCTTTGCCGCCATAATTCCTATTTGCCGAACAATCACCCAGTTCCTATTTGAAAGGTCCCTCACCTTTTCTTTGGGAGTGCCCCTTGTTACCGCAGACCATTGGCAGCCCTGCTCTCTGGGCCGGCTTCATCGTCTTCGTCCTCGCGATGCTCGCGCTGGACCTGGGGGTCTTCCATCGCAGCGCCCACGTGGTGCGCTTCAAGGAGGCGCTCGCCTGGAGCGCCGTCTGGGTGGGGCTCTCGCTGCTGTTCAACCTGGGGATCTGGTGGAAGTTCGGCGCCGAGCCCGGCGTGCAGTTCCTCACCGGCTACCTCATCGAGAAGTCGCTCTCGATCGACAACATCTTCGTCTTCGTGCTCGTCTTCTCGGCGCTGCGCATCCCCTCGCTCTACCAGCACCGGGTGCTGTTCTGGGGCATCCTCAGCGCGCTGGTGCTCCGCGCGGCCATGATCTTCGCCGGCGTGGCGATGCTCCAGCGCTTCCACTGGCTCATCTACGTCTTCGGCGCCTTCCTCGTCTTCACCGGCGTCAAGCTGTTCCTCAACCGCAACCACGAGGAGCACCCGGAGAACGGCTTCGCCATGCGCTGGGCCCGCCGGCTCATCCCCTCGACCAGCCGCTTCGACAGTCACCACTTCTTCACCCGGGAGAGCGGCCGGTGGCTGGCCACCCCGCTCCTCATGGCATTGCTCCTGGTGGAGGTGACGGATGTCCTCTTCGCGCTCGACTCCATCCCCGCCATCTTCGCCGTCACCCGGGATCCGTTCCTGGTCTTCACCTCGAACATCTTCGCCATCCTGGGCCTGCGCTCCCTGTTCTTCCTGGTGGCCGGCATGGTGGAGAAGTTCAGCTACCTCAAGGTCGGCCTGTCCGCGGTGCTCGTGTTCGTGGGCACGAAGATGGCCGTGGTGGACTTCGTGAAGGTGCCGGCCTTCGTCTCCCTGGCCGTCATCGCCGCGCTCATCGGCGGCTCCGTGGTGGCCTCCCTGCTCAAGGCCCGCGCCGAGGACAGGGCCAAGGCCGGCGCCCGGCCGCCGCCGCCGCCGCGCGGCCGCCCTGCCTCCCAGGCCTCCTAGCGCGTGGTCTCCACGAACCGGAGCCAGGAGTGGAGCAGCTCCTCGAACTCCTCCAGCGACATCTCCCGGGCACGCCCGGGCACGGCGATCTCGCTCTCGATGACGGCGCGATTGCGGCTCATCTTCACGCTCCAGGCCTCCCCATCGGCCCTCCAGGACGAGTGGCTGCCCTTGCGCAGCGCGCGGATGATGTCCAGCAGCCGGTGGCACATGCGGTGGTTGTTGCGCACCTCATCCACCAGATAGTGCGCGAGGATGTCGTCCGGCGGCTCCGCGAGGGCCGTCACGTGCCCCTCCTGATCCCATGTGAAGCGCACCTTGTGCATCGCTCGACTCCTGAACCCACCGCTCAGTGTCGCATGGAGATCATCCGAGTTGAGGAGAGCTTGCCTCGCTCGCGGCCAGGTGTGCCGCCCAGCGGATAGCC
>NZ_JBJMQP010000063.1:0-7682 GCF_045802625.1 Hyalangium sp.
CCGATGCGCTGGCGCAAGCACTACTGAAGATCGTCTCCCATCCGGAGATGGCGCGGTAGAACGCCTCCACCTCCGGCATCGTGTAGCCCTTCTTCCTCCAGGCCTTCTCGGGCCGGGCAGGGGGGACCTTCAAGCCCAACGTCGCGTCCTGCGCTGGCGAGAGGACGGCCTCCACCTCGCGCAGAAACGAGAAGAAGCTCTTGAGGGCGATGATCCGGTGCTTCCGGGCGGTGGGCCTCTTCGCCAGCTCTCGCTTGAACTCCTGGAGCGTCACCTCACGCAGATCTTTCCCCGCGAGGGGCTCGGCCCACTGCGCCAGGTACGTGCGCAGGTTGCGCCGGTAGTGCTCTGTGCGGCCCTCGGCCTTGAGGTGGGCCAGGAAGCGGGACACCCGCTCAGCGTCCATGAGAACCGCCTCGGCCTCCGCCTTCTCGGCGGCCTCGGCTTTTGTCAGGTAGGCGTCAGGGTCTCTCTCGAACAGTGCCAGCTCCGCCAGAGCCTCACTCTCGTTGCGTGCATCGAGCCGCCTGCTATAACGCACCCCGTTGTGCATGCGCTCCAGTTGCCAACGGGTCTTGCCGTGCCGGTCCAGGAAGGTTCGTCCCCCTGGCCATCTTCCGTTCCACTCGCGCATGGCGGTACCTTTCTGGCCGGTTACGTACCAATTACGTACCGGTCCCGAGGGCCTCGCGGTAGTCTGCGGACCCTCACCAGAAAGAACAGTGGTTTCAACAGTTTGATTGCACGGTCCCGTAGCTCAGTTGGATAGAGCGGCGGTTTCCTAAACCGCAGGCCGCTGGTTCGATTCCAGCCGGGGCCACTCCCTTTTTCCGCGGCGCGGCTGATGCTCGCGAATCTCCACAACGCCGACATCCCGCGCCCCGTCCTCGACGTCCTCCGCCGCCTTCGCGAGCTGGGGTTCGCTGTGTTCCTCGTCGGCGGCTGTGTCCGAGACATGGTCCGCGGCGTGCCTCCCAAGGACTTCGACGTCACCACCAGCGCCCACCCCCACGAGGTCCAGGCCGCGTTCAAGAAGGTCATCCCCACCGGCATCCAGCACGGCACCGTCACCGTCCTCAGCAGTGGCACCCACGTCGAGGTCACCACCTTCCGCAGCGAGGGCGACTACCACGACGGCCGCCGCCCCAGCTCCGTCAAGTTCGAGAGCGACATCACCGAGGATCTCTCGCGCCGCGATTTCACCATCAACGCGATGGCCTACGATCCCCTCAGCAAGGAACTCGTGGACCCGTTCGGTGGCCAGGCCGATCTCCAGGCTCACATCATCCGGTGCGTGCGCGATCCCCACGAGCGCTTCTCCGAGGATGGCCTGCGCCCCATGCGCGCCGTGCGCTTCGCGGCCGTGCTCGGCTTCACGCTCGAGCTCGCCACCCGGGCCGCCATTCCTCCCACGCTCCCCGTGTTCCGCAAGGTCGCCCTCGAGCGCGTCCGCGAGGAGTTCGTCAAGCTGCTCCTCTCTCCGCGCGCCGAGTCGGGCCTCGTGCTGCTCTCGGAGACGGGGCTGCTGGACGTCTTCCTCCCCGAACTGGCTCGTGCCGAGCCCGAGGCCGCACGTCTGGCCCGAGCCGCTGCCCACGCCGCCCCGGCCGAGGTGGAGCTCCGGATGGCGGCGCTGCTGGCGGATCTCATCAGTGGCCCCCAGGCCCGGGAGCTCGGCATCCGGCTCAAGTTTCCCAACAAGGCCGCCGACACCGTCGGGCTGCTCGTTGAGCACGCCGCGCTCGAGAACCGCTTGGCAGACAGCGACCCGGCGCTGCGGCGTCTGCTCGCTCGGGTGGGGCTCGGGCAGTTGGAGCCCCTGCTCGCAGTCGCGCACGCGCGCATCCAGGTGCGTGCTCCCGAGCGGCTCCCGGACTTCTCCCGGCTCCAGGAACGGCTGCGCGCTCTGGCCGCCGCGAAGCCCCCGCTGAGCGCCAAGGAGCTTGCGCTCACGGGCAAGGACATCATGGCCACGCTCGCGGTGGGGCCCTCTCCCATCGTGGGCGAGGCCACCCGATACCTCCTCGAGTCCGTGCTCGATGAGCCTTCCCTCAATCAGCCCGAGAAATTGAAGGAGCTGCTGCGAGCCTGGCAGGCAGGGAAGGGGAGCTGAACCCACCCGGGGAATGACGCCCCGCGTTCCCCTCTTCCCGGGGGAGCACAGGGGCGCTAAACCCTCATTCTGTCTGGAAGCCTTCGAGGCCCTCGTCCGCGAATCGCGCCCGGACAGGCCGGTGTGTAGGAAGGATGTCATGCGAGTCGTCGTTGCCATGAGCGGTGGAGTGGACTCCTCGGCTGCCGCCGCGCTCCTCAAGGAGCAGGGTCACGAGGTGATCGGCATCACCCTGAGGGTCTGGTCCTACGAGGGCAAGGCCCAGTGTGGCAGTTGCTGCAGCCCTGATGACATCGATGACGCGAGGGCCGTGGCGCAGACGCTCGGCATCCCGTTCTATGTGGCCAACGCCGAGGAGATCTTCAAGGACCGCGTCATCAACCCCTTCGTCCAGTCCTACCTGGGCGGACGCACTCCCATCCCCTGTGTGGCCTGCAACCGGGACGTGAAGTTCAACTATCTCCTCAAGCGCGCTCGGGCGTTGGGGGCTCGGCTCGCCACCGGCCACTACGCCCGCGTCGAGCAGCAGGGCGAGCACTTTGTCCTGCGCCGCGCCAAGGATCTCGCCAAGGACCAGAGCTACTTCCTCTTCACGCTCGGCCAGAGCGAGCTGTGCGATGTCCTCTTCCCCGTGGGAGACATGACCAAGGCCGAGGTCCGCGCCGTCGCCGAGCGCCACCACCTGCCCACCAGTCAGAAGCCCGAGAGCATGGAGATCTGCTTCGTGCCGGATGGCGACTACGCCGGCTTCGTGGAGAAGGTGGCCGGGCCGCAGCCGGGCGGGGAGATCGTCGACACCGAGGGCCAGGTGCTCGGCACTCACGGCGGCATCCATCGCTTTACCGTCGGCCAGCGGCGCGGGCTGAACCTCGGCGGCGGAGAGGTCCGCTACGTCCAGCGCATCGAGCCCGAGACGAACCGCGTCGTCGTTGGCTCGGCCACCGCCGTGGGGCGTGACTCGTTCGGGTTGCTCCAGCCGCACTGGGTGGATGCGCCGCCGCCGCCGGACCAGACCGTCGAGGTCCGCATCCGTCACCGTCACGGAGGCGCCGCGGGCCGCGTGGAGATCTCTCCGCACGGGCTGGTCTCCGTGAAGCTCGATGAGCCGGCGCGTGCGGTGACGCCAGGACAGGCCGCGGTGGTCTACGATCGAGACCGCGTGCTCGGCGGAGGCTGGATCGTCTGACCGGGCAGGAGGTGGGCATGTCGCGTCACCCAGGCATTGTGTTGATCGCGGTGCTCGCCCTCGCCGGAGGTTGCAAGAAGCCCTCGGACAAGCCCATCGCGGGGCTGCACGCCGCGGGGGCTCCGGTGCTGCGCGTCGTCGGCCAGGACAAGCGCCCCATCGCCGTGGGCTCGCACCTGCGCTCGGATGACCACATCGTGGCCACCGGCCCCGCGCTCCTCGAGTACTTCGGTGGCGGTATGCGCTTCCTCGATCGCGGGGATGAGCTCGACGTGGGAGAGCTGGACGAGGCGAAGCTGCTCGGGTCCAACCTGCCGACCCGCCGCTGGACGGAGGGCGTCGTCCAGGAGGTTCCTCCCGCGCAGCGGCTCGTGGCGGCGCGCTACACCAACATCCAGTTCACTCCGCCCTCGGCCAAGACCGACCTCACGACGTCGGACTACTTCAAGGCCTTCTTCACGCCCAACGGGATGGACAAGCTCATGTCCGCGCCTCGCCCCGAGGGGCCCGCCAAGCCGCTACCCGCGCCTCCATTCCGGCCCAAGGTGCCCTACATCCACGCGGGGCCGCTGGGGGACGGCGGGCTCGTGGCCGAGGTGAAGGACGGCTTCGCGGTGGCCGAGACGGATGATCTCGCCACGGCGGTGCTGCTCGAGGATCGCGAGATCCCCCTGGGGCGCACGGTGCGGCTCATCATCCCGCGGGGCGGCGAGGTGAAGCTCCACACCGCCGAGGGCAAGGAGCTGGAGCTCGAGGGCCCCATGGATCTGCACCTGCGCTGAGCCGCCGGGGTGCTCGGGTTCGTGTCACCCCTCGTTTGTAGAGTGAGGGGATCATGACCAAGAGCCAGCTCATCGAGTGCATCGCGGAGAAGGCCCCCCATGTCCATCCGCGGCGGATCGAGGCCATCGTCAACGCCGTCTTTGAGCAGATGACCCAGGCGCTCAAGGAAGGCGGGCGCATCGAGCTGCGCGGGTTCGGGTGCTTCGGCCTGAAGTCCCGCCGCGCCCGTGTCGGCCGCAACCCCAAGACGGGCGCTCCCGTGGCGCTCCCGCGCCGGCTCGGCGTGTTGTTCGCCGCGGGCAAGGAGCTGCGTGAGCGCATCAACCGCGTGCAGGCTCCTCCCGAGCGCCGGGCTCATGCTCCGGCCCGGGTGCCTTTCTCCTCGGTGCTGGGGCCTTCGGAGCTCACCTCGCACCCGGGGGCCTGGGGTGGGGGCTCCGTGAATTTGACCGACCCGGAGGTGGGGCGTACCTTCCAGAGCGTTGGCGCTACAGGCCGCAACACGGGATGAGTCCGGCCCGCTCGCCAGCGCACGAGGAACACCACGACCATGCGGGACGCTCATCGGATGAAGGAGAAGTTCGACGTTTCCCTCGACAACCGGCAGATCGTCAGCCTGTTGATCGCGGGGATTGTCGTGATGGGCGCCGTGTTCGTGCTCGGCGTCGTGGTGGGCAAGAAGCTCGCCGGCAACGCCCAGGCCGCCGCGGCGCCGGATCTGCTCTCGGCGCTCGATGCCAATGCCCAGGCGCTCCAGGAGGTGCAGAAGGAGAAGGAGCCGGCGCTCACGTTCCAGGATGAGCTGACCCGCAAGGGCTCCGAGCCCGTGCCAGAGCCGAAGCCCGCCAAGCCTGCGGCTGCCAAGCCGGCCCCTACCGCCGCCGCCCTGGCCGCGAAGCCCGCGCCCGCCGCCACTCCGGCTGCCAAGCCCGCGCCCACCGCCGTGGCTCCGGCCGCGCCCGCCGAGAAGCCCTCCGAGAAGCTCAGCCCCGCCGACGAGGAGCTGGCCGCGCTGGCGCAGGTGAAGCGCCCCCAGGCTTCCGCTCCCGCAACTGTGGAGAAGCCCACTGCTGCCGCGACTCCGGCCCCTGCGGCCACTCCGAAGCCCGCGCCCGTGGCTGCCGCGGCCCCTTCAAAGCCCACGCCCACCCCGGCCCCGACAGCCGTGGCCACTCCGAAGCCTGCTCCCGGGCCGGCGGCTCAGGAGAGCGTTCCCACCCGGACGGCCACTCCTGCCGCTGGCGGGCTGAAGGAGGCCATCGCTCGGGCCACCCAGCATCCCACCGAGGCCGCTCCGGGAGGAGCGTTCACTCTTCAGCTCTCCGCCTTCCAGACCCGGGAGGAGGCCGATCGCTTCGCCGCCCGGTTGCGTGACCGGGGTTATGCCCCATATATCGTCGCCGCCGAGGTGCCCAAGAAGGGCACCTGGTACCGCGTCCGCATGGGCAGCTTTCCTTCCAAGGATGCGGCCACGCGGTACCTGACGGACTTCAAGCGCGAGACCCAGCTCGATGCGTTCGTGGCCGGCACGAACTAGGGCGGGCCAGGAAGAACGAGAAGCGACAATGACGGCGACGAGGCGGGTGGAGAAGCCCTGGGGCTACGAGCTGATCTGGGCTCACACCGAGCGCTATGTGGGCAAGCTCCTGCACGTGAAGCAGGGCCACAAGCTCAGCCTGCAGTACCACAACATGAAGGACGAGACGATCCACGTCCAGAGCGGCAAGCTGCTCTTCGTCGTGGATGAGGGCCACGGGCTCATCGAGAAGGAGATGAACCCGGGCGAGAGCTACCACATCAAGCCGCTCATGAAGCACCGCATGGTGGCCCTCACCGACTGCAACATCCTCGAGGTCAGCACCCCTGAGCTGGAGGACGTGGTCCGGATCGAGGACTCGTACGGGCGCGTCGGCACCAGCAAGCCGTAGCTGCCGTGCCCGGGTGCAGGCCCTCTCCCCACTGGCGAGGGCCTCCCGCGCGGCCTACTGGGAGTTGGGGTTCTTCGACCAGCGATCCACCTTGCCGTCGCCGTCCAGGTCATCGCCGATGCGATCCACCTGGCCGTTCTCCCAGTACTCCCAGTTGTCCACCTTGCCGTCGGCGTTGGTGTCGCGCTCCTTGCGCGCCAGCTTGCCCTTCTCGTAGTACAGCCACTCGTCCGTGCGGCCGTCGCCGTTCACGTCCCGCTCGGTGCGCACGTTCACGCCCTTCTCGAAGTACAGGACCGAGTCCACCTTCCCGTCGAAGTCCTGGTCCATCGCCTCGCGCACCTTCTCCTCGTGCTCGTCGAAGTACTGGGTGATGTCCACCCGGCCGTCCCCGTTGAAGTCGATCTCCTTGCGCACCTTGCGCTCGCGCGGCTGGCCATCCGGACCCTTGTCGTCCACGTAATACGTCCACACGTCCGGCTTGTTGTCCCGGTTGAGGTCCAGCTCCTTCACGTGCTCGTTCTTCGCGCGCTCGGGCCGGATGGGCTCCCTGGCCGCCGGTGAGTTCCCGATGGGATCCGCCTGGAGGGGAGCCCGTTTCGCGGCCTTGTCTCCCGAGCAGCCCACCAGCACGGCCAGGGCCCAGAGACCCACGTAAGTCCACGATTTCATTGATGACATGCCTGCCCTCGGAGGGATCGAGCAGCGGGCCCAAGGCGGGCCCGGCCAGTTCCTTCACCGGCCACGTCATTCCATATACCTTCACATATCGCCATGGCTCGAAAGAAGATCAGCACCACCATCTACATCACCCCCGAGCAGAACGAGCGCCTCAAGGCGCTGAACCAGAAGACCAAGGTGCCCGTGGCCGAGTACATCCGGCAGGGGATCGATCTGGTGCTCGACAAGTACAAGGCGCAGTTGCCCGGGCAGGCCACGTTCGACGAACTGACCGAGTGAGGCGCCCGTGACGGCCATGCGAGGCAAGCGGGCGGTGGTGCTTGGGGGAGCGGGCTTCGTGGGCTCCCACCTGTGCGAGCGGCTGCTGGACGACGGCGCCGCCGTGGTTGCGGTGGACAACTTCCTGACGGGCGCCGAGCAGAACCTGCGCACGCTGCGCGGCCGGCCCGGGTTCGAGTTCCTCAAGCAGGACATCGTGGAGGGGCTCTCGGTCGAGGGGCCCCTGGACTACGTTTTCAACCTGGCCTCTCCCGCCTCGCCCATCGACTACGCGCAGCTGCCGCTGGAGACGCTCCGGGTGGGCTCCATCGGCACGGAGAATGCGCTCAAGCTGGCCGAGGCCAAGGGCGCGGTGTTCCTCCAGGCCTCCACCTCCGAGGTGTATGGAGATCCGCTGGTCCACCCCCAGCACGAGGGCTACTACGGCAACGTCAACCCCATCGGGCCGCGCGCGGTGTACGACGAGGCCAAGCGCTACGCCGAGGCGATCACCTCCGCCTACGCACGCGTGCGTGGAGTGAAGACGCGCATCGTCCGCATCTTCAATACCTATGGGCCGCGGATGCGCCTGAACGATGGCCGAGTGGTGCCGGCCTTCGTGGGCCAGGCCCTGCGCGGCGAGGACTTCACCCTCTTCGGGGATGGGAAGCAGACACGCTCGTTCTGCTACGTGAAGGATCTGGTGGACGGGCTGGTGCGGCTGGCCCTGTCC
>NZ_JBJMQP010000064.1:0-6137 GCF_045802625.1 Hyalangium sp.
CTTGTTGCGCAGGACGTTCTGTTTCTCCTTGGCGTCGTACTCGGAGAGATCCGAGAGGCACACGTCACAGGGAGAGGAGAGCCCCGTCACCAGGGCGCAGACGTTGCCCGTGGGCTTGGGGAACTCACCGTCTGGCGTGAAGTCCACCTGCTCGATCTGGGACTCCAGGGGAGAGCCCGAGCAGCCGTAGATGCTCGTGACCGTCTCGAGCTTCCACCCCTTGCCCGCGGCGCCCCGGGCCCCTGCCGGATCCGCCTCCTTCAGCCGGACGGCCGCCGCGACGGCCAGTGGGTACCGCTCGCCCTGGAAGGCTTCGTCGAACAGGGCCGTGGCTACCGGAGGAACCTCCTGGGGCGCGGCGACGGTCAGTGCCCGCTTGAGCAGCTCCAGCCGCTTGTCGCCGTGCTCCTCCTTCGAGAGCGCGTTCACCTTGGCCAGATGCTCGGTAGCGCTCGGACGCTTCGCCTGGAGCGTGGAGAGCTGCATGTATCCCCGTGCGCGTCCGCTCCGCTGGGCCGGCGAGAGCGCCGCGGTCTCGCCCGCGTCCACCTTGGCGAGATCCCCGAGGTCCACTGCCATCCACGGCGTCTTCTTCGGGATCAGCGCCACCTGGGCCCACGAGCCCTGGATCTCCTGCACCTCCACGGCCGCGTCCACCGGGAGCATGGTGAGGATGTCATCCCGCGGGTCCGGCCCCTCACGGAGCGGGGCCCGGTATGGGACGACATAGCCCAGCCCGCCCTTGCTCGGAGGCGCCTCGGCGGCGGCCTGGGTGCCGAATCCGATCAGCTCGTCCTTGAACGCCTCCGGCTCCTTCTCGGCGCGGGTGAGTGCCTCCACGAGCGCGCCGCTCTTGCCAGTGCCCTCGGCCATGGCCCGGGCCGCGCGAGCGAGCTGCTTCGCTCGATCGAAGTCCCCCTTCTTCAGAAGCTCGCTGGAGCTGGCCAGGAGGTTGCGCGTGAGAGGCTTCTCGGCGGAGAGGCCGAACCCGTCCACGTAGCCGTGCAGCGTCCCTCCGCGGATGACGCCGTGGTACTCCGCCGTGCCCGGAGGATCCTGAGCCAGGAGCTGGAGCTCGTCGCCCAGCTTCAGCGTCTCGGCGACACGCCCCGAGTCATCCCGGGTCGCGTGCACGGGCAGCTCCTCCAGCCGGACGAACCGCGTCTCACCCTGGAGCGGGTAGGGCGCCAGGCCCTCGAGCTTCGTGAACCGCGCGCCCGCCTGGGTCTCGATGTGGTGCCACGCCGAGTTCTCCCAGAAGCGGGCCTCGTAGACCTTGACCCTCGTGCCGAGCGGCAGCCGCTCCACCACGGCCGCGTCATCCCGGGCTTCCGCTCGGAGCTCCAGGCCGTCCTGGGTGACGGTCATCTCCTGGGACGTATGGCAGGCGGCGGTGAGGAGCAGCGAGAGAACGAAGATCCGGAAGCGCATGGAGCCCAGAGGAAACCCCATCGAGCCCCTATCGACAATGGTGCTCCCGCCCCTCAGGGCCGCTCCTCATCCCCGGAAGATCGGCGAGGGAGAGGGGGCCGTGGTGGCCGGAAGGATCTGCCGGAGCGCCTGATCGATACCGCGGCGGTGCTTCCACTGGCGCGGATAGCCGAGCGACACCTCCTCGAAGCGCACCCCGTCGTCCCAGAAGGTGAGGGGAATGTGCAGGTGGCCCGTGACGACGACCTCGGCGCGGAAGCGCTGGTGCCAGTCCTCGGTCCTCCGCGTGCCGCACCAGATGGAGAAGCGGGGGATGCGCGGGAGCCGAGCATGGTGTCTGCGCAGCGGGAAGTGGTTCACGAGGATCGTCGAGTACTCCGCCGGGATGGCCTCCAGGCGCTCGCGGGCCTGCTCGCAGCGCGCGGCGCACCATGCGGAGCGTGAGGGATACGGATCGGGGAAGAGCACCGCCTCGTCGGTGCACATCACCCCAGAGTCCGCGGCCCACTGCACCGCGTCCTCCTCGCGGACCTCGTCTGGCCGGAACGAGTAGTCGTAGAGCAGGAAGAGCGGGGCGATGATCCGGGGGGGCCCTTCGCCCGGCCAGCGGGGATAGGGATCTTCCGGAGTGAGGACCCCGTACGACTGGCAGACGGAGACGAGCTGCCGGTATTTGGCCTCTCCTCGGAGGTGGGAGCGAGGCAGTGTCCACAGCTCGTGGTTGCCTGGGACCCAGATGAGCTGACGGAAGCGCGGGGTGAGCGTACGAAGAGTGAAGTCGAGGTCCTCACCCGTCTCCCCCACGTCCCCGGCGATGATCAGCCAGTCTTCTGGATGGGGCGATAGCTCCTCGACGGCCTCCCGATTCTCGGCGGCTCCGACGTGAAGATCGCTGATGGCGTAAAGCTTCATGTCCGTTGGCCGAGGGGTTGCGGGGCGAGGTTGCGAAGTTGTGCGCGCGGGGCGCTGAGTCTACACCTCGGGGAATGGATACGAACCGGACGATCCTCATCGCGGGGGGTGGCATCGGGGGCCTCACCCTCGGGGTGGCGCTGAGACGGGCGGGGTTCTCCGTCCGGATCTTCGAGCGGGCCGCCGCGCTCCGTCCGGCCGGCGCTGGGATCACGATGCAGACCAACGCGATCCTGGCGTTTCGGACGATCGGGCTCGACTCCGCCGTCGCCGCGGCGGGCCATGTCATGCAGCGCGGCGCGATCCTCGACTGGCGGGGGCACACGCTCGGGACGATGCTGGTGAGCGAGATGGCCCAGGAGCTGGGCGCGCCGATGATCGCCATCCATCGGGCCCGGCTCCAGGAGGTGCTCCAGGAGGCGCTGGGGCCCGAGCCGCTCACGCTCGGCATCAAGGTGGTGGGCTTCCGAGAGGAAGCGGAGGGCGTGTGCGCCCGGCTCTCGGATGGCACGGAGGTTCGGGGGGAGCTGCTGGTGGGCGCCGATGGCCTGCGCTCCACGGTGCGCGCCCAGCTCCTGAACGACGGCGAGCCGCGGTACGCGGGCTACACGAGCTGGCGCGGGGTGTGTGAGGTCCCCGGTCTGGCGGATGCGTCCAGCACCGCCGAGACCTGGGGGCAGGGGCTGCGCTTCGGCATTGTTCCGCTGGGCCAGGGGCGCACCTATTGGTTCGCCACCGCCAACCTGCCGGCGGGAGGCATTGACGCTCCGGACGCCCATGGCGAGCTGCTGTCGCGCTTCTCCGGCTGGCACGAGCCGATCCGCGCGCTGATCGAGAACACGCCGGCCGCGGCCATCGTGCGCACGGACATCCACGATCGGCCGCCGGTTCAGCGCTGGGCTCGCGGGCGTGTGGCGCTGCTGGGAGACGCGGCGCACCCGATGACCCCGAACATGGGGCAGGGTGGGGGACAGGCGGTGGAGGACGCGGTGGTGCTCGCGCGGTGCCTGGCCACGGAGAAGGAGCTGCCCGCGGCGCTCTCCCGCTACGAGGCGCTCCGCGTGCCTCGCGCCAATGGCTTCGTGAGCCAGTCCCGCCGCCTGGGACAGATCGGGCAGTGGGAGAACGCCGTCGCATGCTGGGCCCGAGACCGGCTCTTCCAGCTCGTCCCCGAGCGCGGCATGCGCGCCAACCTCCGGCGCGTGCTCACGTTCACTTCGATCTGAGCACGGCCTGCCAGGTGATGAGCTCCCTCGGCTGAGTGCTCAGAGCTTCGGGAGGGAGAGCCCCAGCGCCTCTGCCGTCATGGGCCCCACGACGCCGTCATCCCAGTGGGGGCCGAACTTCGCCGTCTGATAGGCGAGGACGGCGGCCGCGGTTTGCTTGCCGAAATCCCCGTCGATCTCCCCCGCGGAGAATCCCGCCTTCTTGAGCGCCTCTTGCAACTGCATCACCACCGGCCCCTGTGAGCCATAGCGAAGCCGGACAGTCAGCGTCCCCGGCGCAGCCTGCGTGACGCGCAGCACGTCGCGCCCCGTGAGGAGCGCGTAAGGGAAGCTGTCCTGGGTAAGCCGGTAGGCGTTCTGCCGGAAGGACTTCCAAGGGCCCGCCTCGCCATTCTCCCCGCGCTTGGGGCACTGGGGATAACCGACGACGACCTGGCAGCCCGCGCTGCCGAAGTCGCTGTCATGGACACTCATGCTCCAGGCCGCGTGCAGGTTGTCGTAGGGATTGGAGAACTCGACGCGGTCGTCCTCGTCGTAGTCGAAATCATCGGAGGTCCGGCGGATAGGGCGCCCCTCGGTCTGCACGAAGGCCTCGTGCTCTGTCGGCCCGCCCTCCTTGTGGCGGCCCTTGCTGTAGTCCTTGTAGTACCCCAGCATCATCTGGTTGGTCCCGACACCGTTCTTGGCGATCGCTTTCTCGATGTACTTCCGGTGCGGAACGGTGCTGCCCGGGAACAGCGCTACCTTCCCCTGGTACCACTGTCCCAGCGTGCAGCGCGGGTGAGTGTAGTCAGGCTCGGTGAGATCCACGTGGTGTTCCATGCGGAACTCGTGGTCTGCGTCATCCAAGGGCAGACAGCCGCGCAGCCCGAAGAAGACCATTTGATCCACTGGCACTTGAAAGCAGTTCGCTTCCCATAATCGGCGCAGCTGCGCCTCGAGCAGTTTGAAAGCCATGTCTCCCCCCAGCGTGACGATGACTGCGCTTCATTCTACCCGTGAGGGGAGAGCCCGAGGCGCCGCGGGTCCACCGTGAGACATACAAGGCTCACTACTGAACAATGATATGCCCGGCGTTGCGCATGCCGCTCATGTGGACGGTGCAGAAATAGGGCACCGTGGTCCCGGTCGGAGCACTCGTGGGGATCATGAAGGTGCGCTCGCCGGTGAACGCGCCGGTGTCGAACGACACGCCATTCACCGCTCCCGGGACGAAGGCTCCGTCCATGGCCTCGCTCGTGACGGAGTGGGAGGCCGAGTCGCGGTTCACCACCCGGACCGTCGTGCCTGGGCTCACGAAGAGGTCGCCCGGGGTGAAGGTGAAGTTCTCGATGGTGATGACGGCCTCGGTGCCCCCATCGCTGCCCCCATCGCCGCCACCTCCTCCTCCTCCGCCACCGCCGCCACCGCCACCGTTGTTGCTGCTCGAGCCACAAGCTCCGAGCAGCGCGCCCAGCACCAGCCACAGCCCCCACGTCCTGAGTTCCCGCGTCATGCCGTACCTCCTTCTCTGATCAGGGCCATGCATGTACGCGCGTGGGACGCGCCGCGGCATTGCCCGTGAGACGCGGCCTCGTGTCCCTTTCGTGACGGAGAAGAAGCTAGACTGTAGGGGTGAGCTGCCACCGCATTGTTCTGTGCCTTGCCCTGCTGTCGGCGAGCGTTGGATTCGCCCAGGTCCCCTCGGACGCGCCAGTGGATGGGTCCTCGGAATGGGAGTCGAGCCAGCCACCGCTCGTTGCGGAGCCAGCGCCGCCGCCTCCCGAGTCGGCGGCTCCCGAGTCGGCGGCTCCTCCTGGTGAGCTCATCCCCTACCACTACAGGCCCCAGAACGAGGCTCCGGATCCCGTCGTGCCGCGCGTCCTGGCGGAGGCCTTTGGAGGAGTGCTCGGGGGCGTGGGCATGGGCATCGTGGGCCTGCTCGCGGGGGCCTCCGCGCTCGAGGACTTCAACTGCGCCGCGGACCATGCAGGCCTGTGCGCCGCGACCGTCCTCCTTGTCGCCATTCCCGCCACGTTCGTGGGTATCCCGCTGGGAGTGCAGATGGCTGCCGAGAGCCTGGGCGGGAGAGGCGAGTTCCTTCCCTCGCTCGCGGGCACGCTTCTGGGGACGGGCGCGGGCCTCATGTACGGGCTGTCGGCTGGAGGCACTGGGCCGGTCGTCACGGGCCTCATCGTGGGTCCGCTCCTCGGGGCCATCGTGGGCTACGAGATCTCCAACGCCCTGGTGCGGCACGGCCCGCTCTCGGCCTCCGCCGATGGCGGTCCCCAAGTGGTGCCCACGGTCGGCGCGACTCCCCGGGGTGGGGTGTTTGGAGGACTGTCCGGGAGGTTTTGAGCCAGCCCGCGGGAGCACGCGGCTCCACGGCGTGTTCAGCTCGCCTCAGTAGTTCCCCTCCACCCGGAGCATCGACAGCAGGCTGCGCGTCTCCAGGAAGCAGAACTCCGCGTCCCCGAAGCACAGCATGTCCCCGTCCGATACCAGCGTGTTCGCGTCCCGGATGAACTCGGCGTTGATCAGCGTCCCGTTGCGCGAGCCCAGATCCGTCAACATGCACCGCCGTGCCAC
>NZ_JBJMQP010000065.1:0-90952 GCF_045802625.1 Hyalangium sp.
CTCCGGGCGCGGAGTGCGCGCCGGCCTCTGCTTCGCTGTGAGCGCGGCCAGAGCCCCTCGCACGAGCTTGGAAGCCCGCTCAGCAGTGGCACCGAGTGTCCGGGCGAGCGCCACTCGTCCTCCTTGAGCTGTTCCCAACTGTGTCCGGCTGCCTCCTCAAGATGCCCCCGTGAGCACCTTCACGGAGATGCACCAGCCAGAGGCGTCGTCATGACAGAGCCAGAGAAGAAGTGGGACGCTGCCGAAGAATTCCCCGGGGAGCAGACGCCCAAGGAAGCCCCATCGGACCGCCCGGACACGGAGCCCTCCACCTCGGGAGGGAAGGCCCCGACGGCCCCCGCCGAACAGATCACCCGGTGCGCGACGGACACCATCGACGACGGCGATGGCTCCTACCTGGAGCCGCCAGACTGAGCGGCTTGCCGCTCCTCGGCTGTCCAACCTCGCAGGCGGTACACCCACCGCCCTGCCATCTCCCGCAGCACGTCCGAGCTGGCGCTCAGGTGATAGACCCTCGGCAGCCAGCTCGGAGGCCGCTTCCCAGAAGGCGCCCGGACATCCGCCACGAAGGTGTCCGGCCGGATTCCCAGCGCCGAGAAGCACCCATACGCCCTCGGCAGGTGCGCCGCGCTCGTCACCAGCAGGAGCGTCTTCCACCCCTGCTGTTGGATGATCTGCTGTGAGCCCAGCGCGTTCTCGCGCGTGTTGCGGCTCTTGCCCTCGGTGAAGATGCGCTGGGGCTCGATGCCCCACTCCCGAAGCTGCCGCGCGAGCACATCCGCCTCGATGACAGCCTCCGGCCGCGGATCCAGCGTGCCTCCGGAGATGAGCACGTTGCGCGCGTGGCCCTCCCGCAGCAGCTCGTAGCCGCGCACGATGCGATCCCCGGCTGAGTTGTACTCGACCCGCCCGGACACCTCGGTCGCGTCGAGATCCACCCCTCCGCCCAGCACGATGACGGCGTCGTAGACCACATCAGGCTGGTACGTCGCCTGCACCCCGGCCTCCTGCCACCGGAGCAGCGCCCCGGCCACGGGCTCGATGGAGAAGACGTAGAGCACCGCCAGCCCCAGCACCTGCAGGCCAATCGATAGCCGGGCCCGCCGGCGCAGGACCAGCCCCACGACGATGAACAGCATGGCCCACGTGAGCGGCCCGAGGAACAGATCCAGGATCTTGGAGAGCAGCAGGAACATGAGGCGCCCGAGCGAGGCCCCTCAGCGCTCGCCCCAGTGGAGCTTCTGCCGGAGGATGGTGAAGTAGGCCATGTGCGGGTTGCGCACCAGGTTCACCCGGTTGGGCGAGCGCACCACCTCGATGCAGTCATTGCCCTGCAGCGAGTGGCCCGTCTGCCCATCCAAGGTGAGGAAGGTGTCCGCCGTCTCCTTGCGCAGGACGACGCGGATGGTGCGGTCCGCCGGCACCACGATGGAGCGCTGAGTCAGCGCGTGCGAGCAGATGGGCGACAGGATGGTGCAGTCCACCGAGGGGTGGACGATGGGCCCTCCGGCCGACAGCGAGTAGGCCGTCGAGCCCGTGGGCGTCGCCAGGATGATGCCGTCCGCCTTGTAGGTGGTGATGGGCACCCCATCGATGGACGTCTCGTGGTCCGCGATGCGCGCCAGCGCGCCCTTGTTGATGACCACGTCATTGAGGACCTCGTCCTCCATGACGACCTTTCCATCGCGCACCAGCCGGCAGGCGAGCTTCATGCGCGAGTCCACCTTGAAGCGGCCCGCGAGCACCTCGTCTAGGGTGGAGAACAGCTCGTCGACAGGCACCTCGGTCATGAAGCCCAGGCTGCCCAGGTTCACCCCGAGGATGGGGACTCCTCGGCCCGCCAGCAGCCGCGCCGTGTAGATGAGCGTCCCATCTCCCCCGAGCACCACCACCAGGTCCGCTCGACTGGCCAGCTCGCGATCCTCGACGCGAGTCCAGCCCAGCGCGTGCGCCAGATAACGCTCTCCGAGCACGGTGAGGTGGCCGTAGCGCTCACGGATCTGCCCCGCCAGCGCTATGGCTTCCTGCTTGTCCCTCTTCGCGACGATGGCCAGGGTCTGCACGGTGGCGGATGGTTCTAGTCCAGGCAGGCAAGGGGTGCTGGAGGAAATAGAACCAAGCGATAGGTTCCCGCCATATGGACCTCTTTGAACATGCCGGCCAGAAGGATCAGCAGGCCCAGGCCCCCCTGGCCGAGCGCATGCGCCCCACCACCCTGGCCGAGTTCGTCGGGCAAGAGCACCTGACGGGCGAGGGCCGCTTCCTGCGCCGGGCCATCGAGCAGGATCAGGTGCCCTCGCTCATCCTCTGGGGCCCGCCGGGCACGGGGAAGACGACCCTGGCGCGCGTCATCGCCCACTCCACCGGCGCTGCCTTCGAGTCCCTGTCCGCCGTGCTCTCGGGCGTGAAGGACATCCGCGAGACGGTGGCCCGCGCGCAGGATCGCTGGAAGATGAACCGCCAGCGCACCCTGCTGTTCATCGACGAGATCCACCGCTTCAACAAGGCGCAGCAGGACGCGCTGCTGCCCCACGTGGAGAAGGGCACGGTGACGCTGATCGGCGCCACCACGGAGAACCCCTCGTTCGAGGTGAACGCCGCGCTCCTGTCGCGCAGCCGCGTCGTCACCCTGCGCGGGCTGGAGGAGGAGGAGCTGATCACCGTCATGCGCCACGCGCTGGCCTCTCCGAAGGGCCTGAACGGCAAGGTGCAGGTGGAGGACGAGGCGCTCCAGTTCATCGCCGAGGCCGCGGGAGGAGACGCGCGCCGGGCGCTCACAGCGCTCGAGGTGGCGGCCGCGTACGGGGGCTCGCGCGTGGACAAGAAGGCGGCCGAGGAGGCGCTCCAGCAGAAGATGCTCCTCTACGACAAGGCCGGCGAGGAGCACTACAACGTCGTCAGCGCCTTCATCAAATCCATGCGCGGCTCGGACGTGGACGCGGCGCTCTATTGGATGACGCGGATGCTGGAGGCGGGCGAGGATCCCGTCTTCGTGTTCCGCCGCATGGTGATCTTCGCCTCGGAGGACATTGGCAACGCGGATCCGCGGGCGCTCGCGGTGGCGGTGGACGCGCTCCAGGCGTTCCAGTTCGTGGGCATGCCCGAGGGCGTGCTGCCGCTCACCCAGGCGGTGACGTACCTGGCGCTGGCGCCCAAGTCGAACACGGTGCTCACCTCGTACGGTGAGGCCCGAGCCGCGGTGACGCAGGAGGGCGCGCTGCCGGTGCCGCTGCACCTGCGCAACGCGCCCACGAAGCTGATGAAGAACCTGGGCTACGGGGGCGGCTACAAGTACCCCCACAACTTCGAGGGCAACTACGTCCCGGAGGACTATCTGCCCGAGACGCTCAAGGCCCGGCGCTTCTACAAGCCCGGCACCAACGGGCTGGAGCGAGAGCTGTCCGAGCGCTACCAGGCCATCCAGCGCCAGCTCGCGGACAGGCCCCGCGAGCCGGGAGAGGACGACTGAAGCGCGCGGCTACTGCTGGATCTGCTGGAAGATGACGTCGATCTGATCACCCAGCCCGCCCCAGTGCTCCACGAACTTCCCATCCTTGACGCGCAGCACATCCATGCCCGAGACGTGGATGGGCTTGTTGGTGGCGTTCACCCCGAAGAAGTTGCCCTTGTGGGTGGCGTCGATGGTCCACTGGATGACCACGCGGTCGCCCTCGCCGAAGATCGCGTCCTCGTGCGACACCATGTCCGGGAAGGCGGTCCACACCGACTGCATGAACTGCGTGGTGGGCTCCACGCCCTGAGGAGCGCCATCCGGCAGGGCGTGGCTATGGAAGTCCTTTCGCGTCCAGCTCCGTGGTGCCCGTGCCACAGCCCACCATCAGGCAAAACACCAGCATTCCCAGGACCTGGGTTCCAAGACGAGACATCATGTGGGTACTCCTCGTGTGCGGTTGTAAGAGAGGGGCTCGGCCCCACGGGGCCGCGAGCCATCCGACGCTTCCCTTATAAAGCAGCCCAGCTCCGGACAGCCGTTCCATGTTTGGAACGGCACTTCCCAGAATCAGGAGGGCTCGGACGTGGCGGACTCCAAGCCCGAAGCGCGCGGCAGCCGGGCCTGGAGGCGCTCCTCGAGCTGGGACAGCTTGCGGCTGACGGTGGACTTGGGGAGCCCCAGGGCCCGCGCCGCCGCGCTCAGGCTCTGGTGCTCCGCCACCTGAAGAAAGAGGGCGACCTCGTTGAGATCCGGAAGCGGAGGGGGCATGAGGGCCTTCCGCCGGGGCCCGCTACGCCACCTCTAATGGCGAGTCGTCGTTGCCGTTCTTGCGCTGCTTCATGGTGCGGCCCGCCACCTCGTACTGCTTGAGCAGGCGCCGGAAGTTGGAGCGATCCACTCCCGCGGCGCGCGCCGCGCTGGAGACGTTGTTGTTGTTCTTCTCCAAGAGCGCCGTGAGGTAGCGGCGCTCGAAGGCGCGCATCGCCAGGCGCTTGGCCTGCGCGTACGGCAGGTGCGCCAGGCTGAACACCTCCACCGGCGAGCCCGCCTGCGGCGACTCCTGGAAGCCGGGCGGCAAGTCCTCCACGTCCAGCACCTCGTTGGAGGTGAGCACCACCGCGCGCTCGATGACGTTCTCCAGCTCGCGCACGTTGCCCGTCCACCGGTTCACCGTGAGCGCCTCCATGGCCCGCGGCGTGAACCCCGTCACCTTCTTGGCCAGCTTCGCCGAGTACATCTTCAGGAAGTGGTGCACCAGCAGCGGCACGTCCTCCGGCCTGTCGCGCAGCGGCGGCAGATCAATCGTGATGACGTTCAACCGGTAGAAGAGATCCTCGCGGAACTTGCCCTCGGACTTGGCGCGCGACAGATCCACGTGCGTGGCGGCGATGACGCGTACGTCCACCTTCACCGGCTCGTTGGCGCCTACTCGCTTGACCTCGCCCTCCTGCAGCACGCGCAGCAGGCGCACCTGGGTGGCCGGGGGCACGTCGCCGATCTCGTCCAGGAAGATGGTGCCGCCGTCGGCCGCCTCGAACAGGCCCTTCTTGTTGTTGGTGGCGCCCGTGAACGCCCCCTTCATGTGGCCGAACAGCTCGCTCTCCAGCAGCGTCTCCGTCAGCGCCGAGCAGTTCACCGCCACGAAGGGCTTGTCCTTGCGCGAGCTGCGGTAGTGGATGGCGCGCGCCACCAGCTCCTTGCCCGTGCCGCTCTCCCCTTGAATCAGCACGGTCGCCGTGGAGTGGCTCACCGTCTCCACCAGCTTGAACACGGCGCGCATCTGATTGGACTGGCCGATCAGATCCTCGAACTGGCTGCGCACCGTGAGCGCCTCCTCCAGCGCGCGGGTGCGATCCTTGAGCGCCTTGCGCTCGGCGGCCTTGCCCACCGTGAGGCTCAAGTCATCGATGTTCTCGAAGGGCTTGGTCAGGTAGTCGTACGCCCCCGCCTTCACCGCCTCCACCGCCGTCTCCACCGTGGCGTAGGCCGTCATCATGATGACCTCCACGTCCGGCCGCTCGGCCTTGATGGCCTTGAGCAGATCCATGCCGGACAGGTGGGGCATGTTGATGTCCAGCACCGCGACGTCGATGGACGGGTCCTTCGCCGCCGCCAGCCCCTCCACCGCGTCATCGATGGCGACCACCGGGTAGCCCTCGCGCTGGAGAATCTGGTTCACGGCCTTCAGGACGACGGTGTCATCATCCACGACAAGAATCTTGGCGCGCTTGGGTGGGTTCACGGCAACCTCTCGAGCTGCAGGGGAACGGGGAGATAGACGGTAAATCGGGAGCCCTGACCGACTTTGGTGTCCACCTGAAAGACACCCCCATGGTCCTGAACGATGCGGTAGGCGATGGACAAACCGAGTCCCGTGCCCTCGCCGGGCGGCTTGGTGGTGAAGGACGGCTCGAAGATGCGGTTCAAGTGCCGCTCCTCAATGCCCGTCCCCGTGTCGGAGACCGCGAAGAAGCACCGATCTCCCTCGCGCCCCGTGTCCACCTTCAGCAAGCCCTCCAGCTCGTTCTCGACATGCGGCAGGGCCTGCAGCCCGTTCTGCAGCAGGTTGAGCACCACCTGCGAGAGCTGGGCCGGATCCCCGAACAGCTTGGGCAGCCCGTTGGCCAGGTTCAGCTCCAGCTTCACCTTTGGGTTGGCCTTGAGCTGCGCCTTGAACAGCACCGCCGAGTCCTCCACGCACTTGGACAAGTCGAAGTGGCGCCGATCATCCGGTTTGCTGTGGCGGCTGAACTTCAACAGGCTCTCGACGATGCGCTTGCACCGCAGCGCGCTCTCCTCGATGAGATCCAACGACTCCTTGTCCGCCTCGCTGCGCCCCGAGTCGCGCTTCATCAGCTGCGCGAAGGCGAGGATGCCGCCCAGCGGGTTGTTGATCTCGTGCGCCACCCCGCCGGCCAGCTGGCCCACCGCCGCCATCTTCTCCGTCTCAATGAGCCGCTTGGTGAGCGCGTACTCCTCGGTGACGTCGCGGTAGCTGCACACCACGCGCTTGTCCCCCGGCATCGGGAAGGCGGCCACCACATAGGTCCGCCCCTTCTGCGTAATCTCCCCCCGCGCGCTCTTGCCCGTCTCCAGCGCCTGCGGCAGCGGGCAGCCCTGGCACGGCGAGTCCCGCCCGAACAGGTACTGGTAGCACGTGGCCGCCGAGGCGTTGGCGCCCTCGCCCACCGCGGCCACCTTCAGGTACGCCAGGTTGGCCCGGCGCACCATGTAGTCCGACTGCATCACCGCCAGCGGAGACTCGATGCAGTCGAACGTCTGCTCCCAGTCGCGCTTGGCCTGGCTGAGCATCAGCGTGCGCGACTCGACGCGGGCCTCCAGCTCCGTGTTGAGCTTCTTCAGCTCCGCGTTCTGCTCCTGCGTCACCCGCATGAGCCGCTGGTTCTCGGCCACCAGCGCGTACTGCTCGAAGGCGCTCTTGACGGTGAGCACCAGGTGGCTGTCGTTCCACGGCTTGGAGATGAAGCGGAAGATCTCCGAGCGGTTGATCGCCTCTTCAATGGCGAGCTGATCCGCCTGGCCGGTGAGCATGATGCGCTGCGCCAGCGGCACCTGCTCCTTTACCCGGGTGAGGAACTCCACCCCGTTCATCCCCGGCATCCGGAAGTCCGAGATGACCACCTGCGGCGCGAACTGATCCAGCCGCTTCAGGCCCTCCTCGGCATCCGTGGCGGTCTCGATGTCCCAATCCCCCCGGCGCAGCACCCGCCGGATGGACTTGAGGATGTTCTCCTCATCGTCGACCAACAGCAGTCGCCCGCGGGAACCCGCCTCTTGTGTATGCGCAAGCCCCACTCGCAGCCCTCGCCTATCTTTCCCCGTCAAACATTTGCAATGCTGTGGCCACTGACCCAGGGGGAAACCGGTACGCCAACCTGTTGATTCTTTTATCTTTTCGAATTCGTAGTGACTGGTACTGGAGGGTCATTCTATACCCCCGAGGTGACAAAGGGTCAAGAATGACTCCCACCGCAAGAAGAATGACCCGGGTGATTTGGACTCGGCCACCCGGGCGCTAGAGCCGCTGGGAGCCGGACAGCATGGGCACTGGCGAGTGGAGGCAGATGCGGTTGCGCCCCTCGCGCTTGGCTCGGTAGAGGGCCTCGTCCGCGGTGAGCAGCAGCTGATCCGGCGAGAGCACGGTGCGGTGAGGGAAGCCGGAGAGGCCCAGCGAGGCCGTCACCTGCAAGCGATCGTCCGGTCCCACGCGCAGCAGGCCCAGCTCCTTCCAGATGCGCTCGGCCACGGTGATGGCGCCGGCCAGGGGGGTGCGCGGCAGGAGCACGGCGAACTCCTCGCCCCCGTAACGGGCGAGGATGTCCGTCTCTCGCACGCTCAGCTGGAGCGCTCGGGCCACCTTGCGCAGCACGTCATCTCCCATGGGGTGGCCGTATTGAGCGTTGATCTGCTTGAAGTGGTCCAGGTCCAGGAGGATCAGCGAGAGCGCGTCATCATAGCGCTGGGCCACGCGGAACTCCTCGCGCAGGCGCTCCTGGAAGTAGCGGTGGTTGTGCAGCAGCGTGAGCCCGTCCAGCACAGAGAGCTTTTGGAGCTCCGATACTTGGGACGCCAAGGTCATTAGGATCTGGTGGGCCGAGAAGGCGCGCTGCATGCGGGCCCGCAGCTCCTCGTCATCCCAAGGCTCGGCCACCACCTCCACGCCCAGGCGGAGCGCGGCCAGCCGCAGCTCGCGGGCCTCGGCGGGCGCAATCACGAGCACGGGCGCGCCCCTGCCTGGCCCCTCGACATCCATCAACCGGCGCAGCGAGCTCAGCCCCGTGTCCGTGGAGGGCTCGAGGCACAGCAGGACGAGATCCACCTGCGTGGCGAGCCCTGGCACCTCGGGGCCGGCGGGCACCACCCGGGGAGCGTACTGCTCGGAGCCGAGAGCCCTGGCCAGCTTCGTCGCGGTCGACCGGGAGTCATCCACCAGCAGCAGAACGAAGGGCTTCTCTCCCACAGTCTCCCCATCGAAGGTCGGCGCGGGACCGTAGCATGAGGGCTCCTTAAGGAGCGACCCCGGCGATTGCGCGGGACAGCGCCCTCTGCTACCCAGCCGTCGCATACCGCCCGTCGTGAGGACCGTCCGTGGCCAACTACCCGAGCATCAGCCTCTTCTTCCCCGCCTGGAATGAGGAGGACTACGTCGAGCGCGCCGTCACTCGGGCCTTGGACGTGCTGCCGCAGCTCACGGATGACTTCGAGATCATCGTCGTCAACGACGCGTCCACGGACCGCACCCGGGAGATCGCCGAGGAGCTGGCCGCGCGCATTCCGCAGCTGCGCGTCATCACCCACGAGGTGAACCTGAAGCTGGGCGGGGCGATGCGCACGGGCCTGTCGGCGTCCACCAAGGACATCGTCGTCTACTCGGACATCGATCTGCCGTGGGACTTGAGGGAGCTGGAGCGGGCGCTGCACCTGATGGACTACCTGGAGGCGGACATGATCTGCGCCTTCCGGTTCGATCGCACGAGCGAGGGGCCCAAGCGCATCATCTACTCGTTCGTCTACAACCTGCTGATCCGCTCCCTGTTCGACATCAACATCAAGGACGTGAACTTCAGCTTCAAGGTCATGCACCGGCGCGTGCTCGAGGCGATGGAGCTCAAGAGCCTGGGCTCGTTCATCGACGCGGAGCTGGTGGTGAAGGCCATCCGCAAGGGCTTCCGCGTCTTCCAGATGGGCGTGGACTACTTCCCGCGCACCCGCGGCGTGTCCACGCTGGCCTCACCCTCGGTCATCATGAAGATGGTGAAGGAGCTGGCCAACCTCTACCCGGAGACGCGCTCGCCGCCCGCGCCGCTGAAGCCGGTGCGGCTGCCTCCCTCGGTGGCGCCGCTCCACTCGGCCAGCGCCCCCAAGCGCCGGCACCACGGCTAGAAGGAGCAGGCTGTGGGCCGCGGCACCACGCGCCTCATCGTCAACGCGGATGATCTCGGGCTGCACCCTTCCGTGGACGCCGGCATCCTCCGCGCGCACCGCGAGGGCATCGTCACCAGCGCCACGTTGCTGGTGACGGGCCCCAGCGCCTCCGAGGCCATCTCCCAGGCCCGGGCGCAGGGGTTGGCGCTCGGCGTCCACCTGGCCCTCTCCACCCGGCTGCCCTGCGCGGCGCCTCCGCTCGAGGTGCCCGCGGTGGCTCCGGGCGGAAGGCTGCGGGCAAGCTGGGCGGAGTTTGCTCGCGCGTGGCTCACCGGCCGGGTGCGCCGCGCGGAGGTGGAGCGAGAGCTGGAGGCCCAGCTCGCTCGGGCCCGGGAGCTGGGCGCCGAGGTGGACCACCTGGACGCGCACCAGCACCTCCACCTGCTGCCCGGAATCCGCCCCATCGTGGAGGCCCTGGCGCGGCGCGAGGGCTTGCCCGTGCGCTGGCCGGATCGGCTCCCGAGCGCCTCGTGGCGCCGTGCTCCCGGCCCCGCGTTGAAGACCCTGATCCTGACGGCCCTGGCGCGCACGGCCCCGCGTCCTCCTCCGGGCGTGCGGCGGGTGAGCGCCGGGGGCGTGTTCGAGGCGGGCCGGCTGGATGAGCCCACCCTGCTGACCCTGCTGGACTCGCTGCCCGAGGGCGACTTCGAGGTGGGCTGTCACCCCGGCGAGGGCACTCCCCATGTGCCCGAGGATCCCGCGTGGACCTATGGCTGGCAGTCCGAGCTGGAAGCCCTCACGAGCCCACGGGTGAGGGCGAGGCTCCAGGAGCGCGGCATCACGCTGACCACCTACGGCCACCTTCGCTCCGCGCTCTGAGTTCTGAGTTCCTTCGAGGCACAGCACGTGTATGGGTGGCGCCACACAAAGTCCGCATCCGAGGGCTTGAGGCATGGAGGGCAGTCCTGAAAACGGTGATCTTCGCCTGTGTTCACAACGCCGGGCGCTCGCAGATGGCAGCCGCTTTCTTCAACGCGATGGCCGACCCACGGAAGGCACGTGCGGTGTCGGCGGGGACGCAGCCGGGAGAGCGCATCCACCCGGAAGTGCAGGCAGCGATGGGAGAGGTGGGGATCAATCTGTCGGGCGCGAAGCCTCAGCGGCTCACGGACGAGCTGGCGCAAGGCGCCCACTGGCTGATCACCATGGGCTGCGGGGACGCCTGCCCCTACGTGCCGGGCCTCAAGCGCGATGATTGGCCGCTGGAGGATCCCAAGGGCAAGCCGGTGGAGCGGGTGCGCCAGATCCGGGACGACGTCCGCGCCCGCGTGTCGAAGTTGCTGGAGCGCGAAGGCTGGGCGCCCTAGATCTCCTCTCTGGAGGATCCTTTCCAGACTGGACGCCAAGACAGCGTCCAAACCAGAGTACACACCCGTCCCACTCACCCCACCTTGGGAGACACCATGAGCGATCCGCAGCCCTCTCCTCCTTCACGCAAGCCCCTGTATGGAGCCATCGTCGCCCTCGTCGTGGCGGGAGCCGCAGGCGTTGGCGCCTATGTCCTGCGCGGCCGATCGACGTCCACCCCCCCGACGGCCACTCCCACCGCGCCCTCCGCCACCGCGACGAATCCCCAGCCGTCTGGCAGAACGAAGGAGGTGACGGGGGCCAAACCCCTGCCCTCCGTGGATCAGAGCGACACGCGCACCCGCGAGCTGGTGGGCCTGCTGTCCAACGAGCCCGAGCTCAAGAAGTGGGTCGCCGCCGAGGGCCTGGCCCGGCGCTTCACCGCGGCCGTCGCCAACATCGCCGAGGGAGAGAGCCCTCGCGCCGTGTTGCCCTCGATGGCACCCCAGGGCGCCTTCCAGACCGTCGAGCGCGACGGCAAGCACTTCATCGCTCCCGAGAGCTTCGCCCGCTACGACAGTGTGGGGCGCATCTTCAACTCGCTCGACACGGAGATTACCGTCAACACCTACAAGGCGCTCAGGCCCATCTTCGAGCAGGCCTTCGCGGAGATCGCCCGCCCCGGCCAGCGCTTCGACGAGACGCTCTCGCGCGCCATCCAGCGGATGCTGGACACCCCCGTGCCGGACGGTGACATCGAGGTGGTGGCCACGCAGGGCGTCAACTACGCCTACGCGGACCCGAAGCTGGAGCAGCTCAGCGCCGCCCAGAAGCACCTGCTGCGCCTGGGCCCCACCAACGCCAAGGCCGTCCAGGCGAAGCTGCGCGAGTTGCAGACCGCGCTCGGCCTGCCCGCCGCCGGGCACTGAGCGGCAAAGCGCCCGCAAAAAGAAACGGCGGGCCTCCGTGAGGAGACCCGCCGTCTTCAGCCACGAGCCCGCCGAAGGGCTCGCGCGGCCAGGGAGACTAGAAGCTCTTGGCGCAGAAGCCGGAGCCGGAGTTCACCCAGTTCTGCTGGATGTACCAGTTACGGCCGCCGAACGTCATGTTGTACTTGGCGCCGTTGGAGGCGGTGGACGTAGAGCCGAACGTCCAGGCGCACTTGTCGGCGTTCTCCGCGCCGCTGCTGTCGTACCACGCGTTCAGGTCCGGGTCGGAGGCAGTCTCCTCCAGCTCGTGGGCGATGATGGACGCCATGCCGTCGGCGCCCGCGTTGCTGTTGGGACCCACGCTCTGGCCCTCGCAAGCCGACGGGCAGCGGTCGGGGTTACCCACGAAGCTGTACTTGATGTCCAGGCCCGAGATGGTGCCGTGGGTGTGCCAGCCGCAGTACTGGGTGCAGAAGCCCGAGGACGCCGTCACGTCCGAGGAGGTCAGCACGAAGTAGACGCCGTTGGAGTTGGCCGGCAGGCGGCCGCTGGTGATGGCGCTGGAGACCACCGTCTTGATGGCCGCGTCGCTCAGCGAGGTGCCCTGCGAGTAGCTGTCCGTGGTGCTGCCACCGTAGCTCACCGAGTTGCTGACCGGCGTACCGGCGCTGGTAGTGTAGGTGGTGTTGATATTGAAGTAGGAAGATCCACCGATGCCCGAGAACAGGGAGGGCAGGATCGTGGTCGCGGTGTTGCCAGACCAGTTGCCGTACCAAATGACGTAGGCGGTCTTGGTAGCGGTCATCACCGCGCCACCGTGGAACTGAATTCCGGCCTGGACCACCTGGCCCGTGGGCTTGGCCGCGAAGGCCTCGGCGGTCAGGTTGCCCTTGCCGTTCGGCTGCACATCCACAGACTGCTGCGGCTCATTGGACAGCTCCTCCGCACCGCCGCAAGCGGCCAGGGCCAGGAGGGACGACATGACAGCGAAACGAACTCCACGCATGGGGGAACCTCGTTTTGCCTCGGAGGACCGGTGGGGGAATTGTCCGGTCACGGGCGAGCGCTAATTAACATTCATTGATTCATTGGAAAAGATGTTTCCATTGGTTTCATGCGTTTTTTTGGTTTGCTGGTTTTTATCGCATTGCACAAATCTTTGAGTTCACAGGAGTTTGTTTCGTTCGAACTCACACCCCATTTGCTGATTCACCGCGCCGCATCAAACCTTGAGTCCCGATGTAGTAGTTTGAAACCAAATTTCACACCGGGCTGAAAAGAAAAACGGCGGGCCTCCGAGAGGAGACCCGCCGTCTCTGCTTCAGCCACTCGCCCGCGCAGGAGCGAGCTGGTCTGGAGGCTGGACTAGTTCATCGAGCAGTAGCCGCCGGACGCGTTCACCCAGTTGCGCTGGATGAGGTAGTCACGGGCGCCGAGGTGCACGTTGGCCAGAGCGCCGCCCGAGCTGTAGGTGGTGCCGAAGGTCCAGGCGCACTTGTCGGCGTTCTCCGCGCCCTTGGTGTCGTACCAGGCGTTCAGGTCAGGATCCGTGGTGGCCTCCTCAAGCTCGTGGGCGACGATGGACGCCATGCCGTCCGCGCCCGCGTTGCCGTTGGGGCCCACCGTCTGGTCCGCGCAAGCGGAGGGGCAGCGGTCCGGGTTACCCACGAAGCTGTACTTGATGTCCGAGCCGGAGATGGTGCCGTGGGTGTGCCAGCCGCAGTACTGGGTGCAGAAGCCCGAGGAGGCCGTCACGTCCGACGAGGTCAGCACGAAGTACACCGCGTTGGTGTCCTTGACCAGGCGGCCGCTGGTGATGGCGCTGGAGACCACCGTCTGGATCTGGGCGTCGGTCAGCGACGTGCCCTGCGAGTAGGCATCCGTGGTGCTGCCCGCGTAGTGCACCGCGCCGGTCACGCCGGTATAGGTCTTGTTGATGTTGAAGTACGGAGATCCACCGATGCTGTTGGCGAAGTCGGTGAGGATCGTGGTGCCCGTGTTGCCGGACCAGTTGCCGTACCAGATGTAGTACACGTTGACCGTGCCCGAGATGATCGGGCCGCCGTGGTTGGTGATGCCGTTGGCGCCCGGAGCAGCGCTGCCCACGGGCTTGGCCTCGCCGAGGTAGGTGCTGGCCAGACCGCCACCCTTGCCGTCCGCCTGCACATCCACCGACTGCGACTGCTCATCGGCCTGCTGATCCATTCCACCGCAAGCAGCGGCAGCCAGGAGAGACGACAGAAGAACGAAACGAACTCCACGCATTGGGGGATCCTCGCTGTTGCCTCGGAGGACCGGCGGGGGAAAATTTTCCGGTCACGGGCGAAAAGATTTGTAGCACTTCCTGAGAATGCTGGGAAGCCCTCTATTCAGCCAAGGTGCTTTTTTTATGTTTTACCTGAATATTCATATTACGTATTCATAGTTCGGGGCATTTTGCCCCGAAAGAGATACGCGTTGACCCAGTCCAGACAGGAAAAGGTGAGGAATCCTCTTCCTTCAGCCGCCATGTCTTGTCAGGATTTGAGCACCATGACCCCCTCCCCCCCCCCTTCTCGCTGGCTTCTGCTGGCGTGTTCCTGCGTGGTGCTGCTCGCGGCCTGCGGGAAGTCCACCCCTCCTCCTCCCCCTCCTCCCACTCCCGTCACTGCGGATCAGTTCGCGCAGCAGTACGCCGAGGCCCAGTGTGATCGCCAGGGCCGGTGCGATCTGCTCGCGCCCTATCTGGTGGATCAGTGCAAGGCGAAGACCGCCGACCTGATCCACGCCGAGGATGTGACGCGAGCCATCGCCGCGGGCCGGCTCGTCTATGACGAAGCGCAGGCCCGGAGCTGTCTGGACGGCATCCAGAACACCCGCTGTCTGGCGCAGGCCGAGGATGAAGCGGTGAAGGCTTCCTGCCAGGCCGCGCTCCATGGCACGGTGCAGCCGGGCGCCGCGTGCTCGTTCCTCTACGAGTGCGCCGCGGGGCGCTGTGGCGGCAAGGAGGACACGACGTGCCCCTCCACCTGCCCCGAGGTGCTGAACGCAGGTGACACCTGCTCCACGTTCCGAGGGTTCCCGTGCAATGACAGCGCCGGGCTGCGGTGCTCCGGAGGCATGTGCGTGCTCCCCGGGGACCTGAATGCGGACTGCGTGGACAACAACGGCTGCAAGACCGGGCTGCTCTGCGTGGACAGCAAGTGTGTACCACTGGCCAAGGAGGGCTCGGGCTGCTCGCAGGACTCCTCGTGCGCCGATGGCCTGTACTGCGAGGGTGACGTCTGCGTGGCGCGCAAGCGCGAGGGAGCCAAGTGCTCGGGCTCGCCGCAAGAGGTGGACGCCGCGCTCCGAGGCTCCCAGTGCCAGGAGGGGCTGACCTGCCAGGGCGCCGGGCTGGACAGCGAGGGCAACTTCCTGCCGGGCACCTGCGTCAAGCCTACGAAGGAGGGCGAGGCCTGCCAGAACACCCCCGCGGACGTGCAGGTGTACCTGACGGGCTGCCTGTCGGGGCTCAACTGCACCAATGGCCGGTGCACGCTGCCGCCCAGCACCGGCTCGTGCGACCCGAATGACTATTACTCCTGCCGCCCCGATCAGACGTATTGCTCGTTGTCCGCTAGCACCTGCCAGACCCTGAAGCCGGACGGGGCCGCCTGCGACATTCCGCCCGAGTGCGCGAGCGACAACTGCCCGGACGGTACGTGCGTGCCCGCGCTCGTCTACTGCCACGAGTGACGTAGCCTCCTCGGACGCACCCTGCCAGTGTGGGCGCTCCAAGGGCGGCAGGCCCCCGGGTTGACCGGGGGCCGTCTGCTTCCTCTACACTGCGCCCCCGTGCGAACTCTGCGGAGCCTGAAGCGATTCGGTGCGGCGGCCCTCACGCTGGGAGCCCTGGCGTGTGGTGGCACGGATCCGAACAAGCTGGACGTGCGGGCGGAGGATGGAACGGATCTTCCGCTGCGCGCGGTAACGCCCGAGCTCCAGGCCCGCTTCAACGAGGGGGACAAGCTCTTCGACGTCACCTATGGCGAGGCGGACGGGCTGGGGCCGCTCTACATCCGGGTGGCGTGCTCCTCCTGCCACCAGGGCGCCTCCCGAGGCCCGGGCTCGGTGCAGAAGATGGCGGTGGTGGGCGCGGATGGGGTCACCCCGGCGGAGGATCAGAGCGCGCTGGCCTATGGCCACACGGTGCGCCCCTTCAAGGCGGCGGGGGCCACCCAGGCCATCCAGGCGCCGGCGAACGCGACGAACGTGAAGCTGTCGCTGCGCGTGGGCCCGGCGGTGTTCGGCCGCGGCTACCTGGAGGCCATCGCCGACTCGGAGATCGAGCGGATGCAGGCCGAGCAGTCCACCCGGGATGACGGCATCCACGGGCGGGTGAACCGCGTCACCTACCACTCCCAGGCCAACCCCGAGCAGGCCTTCCAGCACTACCAGCCGGGGCAGACGAACCTCATCGGCCGCTTCGGGGTGAAGGCCCGCATCGCCTCGCTGGACGAGTTCACCGCGGACGCGATGCAGGGGGACATGGGCATCACCTCGCCCATGCGGCCTACCGAGGCGGCCAACCCGGACGGCCTCACCGACGACGGCAAGCCCGGCGTCGACGTGGATCTCACCCGGGTGAACGCGGTGGGTGACTACATGCGCCTGCTCGAGATTCCCAAGCGTGCCGAGCCCAACAGCGACGGGGTCCGGCTCTTCTCGCAGGCCCGGTGCGACGTGTGCCACGTGCCCTCGCTGAGGACGCGGGCGGACTACCCGTTCGCGCCGCTGGCCGGCCGGGACGCTCCTGTCTACTCGGACCTGCTGCTGCACGACATGGGCCCCGCGCTGGCGGACGGCATGGTGGACGAGAGCGCCGGCTCGCGAGACTGGCGCACCGCCCCGCTCATCGGCCTGCGCTTCTTCAATGACTTCCTGCACGACGGGCGCGCCAAGACGCTCCAGGACGCCATCCTCGCGCATCAAGGCCCCGGCTCCGAGGCCAACGACTCGGTCCGCCGCTTCCAACAGCTCTCCAGCGCGGAGCAGACCGCGCTGATCGACTTTGTCTCCTCGCTGTAACCCTCCCCCCAGAGGCTTCATGTACCGCCGGCTCATTCCCCTCCTCCTTGTGTGCGCAACCTCCTGCGGAAAGGACCCGCAGGAGCAGGCCCTGCTCGACGTGAAGAGCTACATCCAGTCCAACCTGGACTCGCTCCAGGAAGCCGTGGTGGCCCTGCAGAAGGATGCGCCTGCTCCCGACGCTGACGGCTGGAGCGCCACCCAGGACGCCGCCGCCGTGCAGAAGATGAAGACGGACTGGAAGAAGGCCCGCACCGCCTACGAGCACGTGGAGGGCGCCATCGCCGTCCTCTTCCCCGAGCTCGATATCTCCACCGACCAGCGCTACGACGGCTTCATCGCCACCGGCCCGGATGATGATCTCTTCGACGACCAGGGCGTCACCGGCATCCACGCCGCCGAGCGCATCCTCTGGTCCGACTCCATCCCGCAGCGGGTGGTGGACTTCGAGAAGGGCCTGCCCTACTACGTGGCCGCTGCCTTCCCCGCCAACGAGAACCAGGCGCGCGAGTTCAAGGAGAAGCTGCTCGTCCGGCTGGCCAACGACGTCCAGGAGATGCGGAACCAGTTCGGCCCGCTCGCGCTGGACAACTCCTCGGCCTTCCGCGGGGTGATCGGCTCCATGAAGGAGCAGGTCGAGAAGGCCAACAAGGCCGCCAGCGGCGAGGAGGAGTCCCGCTACGCGCAGTTCACGCTGGCGGACATGCGCGCCAACGTCGACGCGGGCGTCTACACCTACGAGGCCTTCAAGCCCTGGCTGCTGTCGCTCGACGGCGGCAAGGCGCTGGACACGAAGATCGCCGCGGGCTTCAAGCGCGTGCAGGACCACTACGCCACGCTGCAGGGCGACGCGCTGCCCGAGGTCCCCGCCCACTGGAGCTCCCAGGAGCCTTCGGCGGAGGATCTCGCCACGCCCTTTGGCCAGCTCTACCAGGTGCTGTCCGACGAGTCGGAGCCCGAGCACGAGGGCTCGCTGGTAAGCTCGATGGAAGCCTCCGCCGATCTGCTCGGCATTCCCCGCCTGCCATGACCCCTATGCGTACCCTCCTTCTCCTTGGCATCCTCGCCTCCGCCGGCTGCGGCGGGAGCGATACGACCGATCCCTCTGAAGAGCCGCAGACCTTCATCGCCCTGGAGCGTGACTTCCAGGGCTTCACCTCGTGGGAGCTCTTCCACCGCGAGGCGGACGGCTCCGGCGGCATCCACACGGGTGTGGACCGGGACATCTACCTGAAGAGCCGTCCCCGCAAGGGTGCCAAGGAGTTCCCCATCGGCACCATGATCGTGAAGCACACGGATGGTGTCGGGGACCCGGACATGCAGGGGCCGCGGACCTTCGGGATGGTCAAGCGGGGCGGGAACTTCAACGTGGCGGGCGCGGTGAACTGGGAGTGGTTCGAGCTGGTGCAGACCAACTCGGATGATCCCACCAGCCCCTGGCAGATCGTCTGGCGCGGGCTGGGGCCGCCGATCGGCAGCGGCTATGGCGCTGGCGGCTCCGAGTGCAACAGCTGCCACACCGAGGCCGTGGCCAACGACTACGTCGAGGCCGAGCCGCTCCAGCTCTCCACGCTGGCCAAGTAGCCAGCACGTGAAGCTGGCGCTGCTGGCCCTGGTCCCCTTCGGTAAGCTCGTGCGCGCAACGTAAAGGAGAGACCGTGAGCACCCTCGCAGGAAAAGTCCTGTTCATCACCGGCGCGAGCCGAGGCATCGGCAAGGCCATCGCGCTGCGGGCCGCACGGGATGGAGCGCGGATCGTCATCGCGGCGAAGACGGCCCAGCCCCACCCCAAGCTCCCCGGCACCATCTACACCGCCGCGCAGGAGATCGAGGCCGCGGGCGGCAAGGCGCTGCCCCTCATGGTGGACATCCGCTCCGAGGAGCAGCTCGCCCAGGCGGTGGCGGAGACGGTGGCGACGTTCGGCGGCATCGACATCTGCGTGAACAACGCCAGCGCCATCAGCCTCACCGGGACGCTCGAGACGCCGATGAAGCGCTTCGACTTGATGCACCAGGTCAACACGCGAGGGACGTTCGCCACCTCGCAGGCGTGCCTGCCCCACCTGAAGAAGGCGAAGAACCCGCACATCCTCAACCTGTCGCCCCCGCTCAACATGGCGCCCAAGTGGTTCCAGAACCACGTGGCCTACACCATGGCGAAGTACGGGATGAGCATGTGCGTGCTCGGCATGTCCGCCGAGTTCAAGGACGAGGGCATCGCCGTCAACGCGCTCTGGCCGCGGACGACGATCGCCACCGCGGCCATTGAGATGCTCGGCGGCGAGGACATGATGCGCCAGAGCCGCAAGCCGGAGATCATCGCGGACGCGGCCCACGCCATCCTCACCAGCGACAGCCGCACCTGCACCGGCAACTTCTTCCTGGACGAGGACCTGCTGCGCTCGCGCGGCGTCACCGACTTCGAGCCGTACGCCATGGTGAAGGGCGCGGACCTGCTGCCGGACTACTTCCTGGACTGACAGGGCCGGGGCTCGGCGGCTCGGGCCTACGTGGCCTCCGCCACATAGAGGATGTGCGGGGTGGTGTAGCCCGCATCCAGCTCCACCGTCTCGCGCACCGTGAAGCCCGCGTCTCGCAGCAGGGCCTCCGCGGTGCTCCGGGGCTCGAGCACCAGCCCTCCGCCCGCCTTCGTCCGGCCGAGCATCTTCACCATCACCCACTCCTGCGCGAGGCACTTGTAGTGCTTCCAGGAGCGGTCCCCCTCCGCCTCCTTCAGCAGGAACCGCCCGCCGGGACGCAGCACGCGCCGCACGGTGCGCAGGAACTCCGGCCACCGCTCCCGAGGCAGCAGGTAGAGCACGTCACACACCACCGCGGCGTCGAACCCGCCCGGGTGCTGCTCCGCGAGGCGCTCCACCGTGCCTATCTCGAAGCGGGCATTGGGGAGCCGGCCGGGCCCCTGGGAGGCCCACATCACCTTGCGCGGATCCGGATCCACCCCCTGCACGGTGCGGCTCGGATCCTCCAGCGCGAGCAGCGCCGAGAGCAGCCCATGACCACAGCCGATGTCGGCGACAGTGCCTCCGGAGGGCACTCGCCCGGCGACGGCCTCCAGCGGAGCGGAGAAGGCTCGGGCGCGCACGTGGAAGCGCTCGGCGGGCGGGAGCTCCGAGAACAGGGCCAGCGTCTTGTCGAGGAGGGCGCTCACGAGATGTACAGCTCCCGGCCAAAGGCCCACGAGAGGAGGACGACGCCCACCGCGCTCACGGCCAGAATCGCCTGGCGCAGGCGGGGGCGCTCGCGCAGCAGCAGCGCGAGCGTGAGGAACAGCGGGAAGGCGGCGATGAGGTAGCGCCCCATGCCCATGAAGTCCTTGGTCCCCACGGCCGGCAGCCCGACCACCGCGAGGATGAACAGCCCGTACCCCCACCCCAGCAGGCGGATGGTTGGCCTCACCAGCAGGAGCGCGATCACGGCCAGCAGCGCATGGCTGGTGTAGCGCAGCACCACCTCCGCGTTGTTGCCCTCCATGAAGACGACATGGAACCAGTGCACCTTGAGCCACGTGTTCCACCCGGGCGCCTGATCCCACCCCGGAGCCCCCTGCGTCTCCACGAAGGCGAAGGGCGCACCGAACTTCTGCCTCAGGTAGAGCACGTAGCAGGCAAAGCCGAGCCCGGAGAGCACGGGCAGCAAGTCCAGGAGCGTCCAGCGCTCGCCCCGGGCGTGCTTCCACTCGAGCCGGCGGGCCAGCAGCCCCAGCACCACCGCGGGCGCGATCGGCCGCGCCGCCGTCGCCATGGCCCCGAGGATCACCGCGGGCACCAATTGCCCCTTCTCCAGCAGCAGGAAGGCGCTCACCACCAGCAGCAGGAAGAGCGCGTCCGAGTACATGACGCCATACAGATAGAAGGAGAACGGATAGAGCGCCAGCAGCAGCCCGGCTTGGAGCGCGGTGCGTTCATCCACCCAGGTGCGCGCCCAAGCCGTGAAGAGCACTACCGCCACGGGCCCGCAGAGCAGCGTGACGAGGATGCCCCCGGAGTAGACGGAGGCGCCCAGCGCCATGAGCGCCCGGATGGCCAGGGGATAGAGCGGGAAGAACGCCACCGGGCTCTGCACGCCCGGCGTGTACGAGTACCCCTGCTCGGCGATGAGCTTGTACCAACCTGAATCCCAGCCCACCCAGCCCATGGAGAAGTAGTCGGCGAGCCGCAGGACAGCCCCCCCCGGCACCTTGAGATGCAGGCGCCAGGCCCCCACCGCGGCGGCTGCCGCGCAGAGCGCCACGACGGGGACGAGGATGAGGGCCATGACCCGAGGGGCGGAGCGCGACATGTGGGGTGTGGAATCGTTCACCCTCCCGCTCGGGTCAAGCGCCTTCGGGCCACGCTGCATCGCTCCTTCGTGGCGAGTCCATGTCGTCCGAGTGCGTCATGCAAGGGCCAGCAACCATCAGGAGACGTACTCCGCGGCGCCGTAGGCGAACGCCAGCAGGAGCATGAGCCCTCCGCTGGTGGCCATCACTCCGAGCCTCAGCCGTGGCCGCTCGCGCAGTATGAGCGCGAGCGTGACGAAGAGCGGGAACGCGGCGAGCAGGTATCGCCCCATGCCCATGAAGTCCTTGCTGGAGAGCGCGGGCAATCCCACGATGGCGGCCGAGTAGAGGCCATAGCCCCAGCCCAACCTCCGCGCGGTGGGCCACACCAGGGCGAGCGCCCCCAGGGTGACGGCCGCGTGACCGGCCAGGCGCAGGAAGTCCCCCGGCTTCATGGCCGCGTTGAAGCCCTGGAGCCAGCGGACCTTGAGCCACGTGCGCCAGCCCGGCATTTGATCCCACCCAGGCGCGGACTGAACCTTCACGAAGGCGAACGGCTCACCGAAGGTGCGCCAGAGATAGAGCATGTAGAGCAGGAAGCCGGTGGCGGCGAGCACCGGGAGCAGATCCACCCCACTCCAGCGCTGACCGCGCTCGTGCTTCCACTCCAGCCTGCGCGCGAGCAGCCCCAGCACGAGCGCCGGAGCCACCGGGCGCGCGGCGGTGGCCACCGCTCCCAGCAGCACGGCGAGCCCGAGCTGGCCGCGCTCCAGCAACAGGAAGGCGCCCACGACGAGCAGCAGGAAGAGCGCGTCCGAGTACATCGCGCCATAGAGGAAGAACGTGAAGGGATACAGGGCGAGCAGCAGGCCCGCATCCCGCGCCGTGGCCTCGTCCGTGCGAGTGCGCGCCCACGAGACGAAGAGCACCAGCGCCAGCAGGCCGCACACCATGGTGAGCAGCACCCCAGCCAGGAAGGTGTCCAGGCCGAGCGCCCCCAGCCCTCGCACCCCGAGCGGATAGAGCGGGAAGAAGGCCACGGAGCTCTGCTGCCCGGGCGTGTAGCTGTAGCCCTGGGTGGCGATATGCGCGTACCAACCCCCGTCCTCGCGCACCCAGCCCAGCGGCGCGGGCAGCGTGGGCCAGGTGGCCCGTGCCGGGCTGTAGCCCTCGGGAAACGCCCTGGAGGCCACCGCCACCGCCGCCGTGCACGCCAGGAGCGCGCCCACGGCGGCCAGGGCCACGATACGAAGGGCGGAGCGGTTCATGGCGCTGGGACTTCGTCCAGAACCGCTCCGGGGTCAAGTCAGCGCGAGTGGAACCCCTTGCCCTCCTTCACCATGTCCACCAGGAGCGGCGCCGGAGTGAAGCGCTCGCCGTACTTGTCCTGGTAGTGCTCCAGCCGCTTGAGCAGCACCGCGGGCGTGAGGCTGTCCGCGTACCGGAACGGGCCGCCGAGGAACGGGGGGAAGCCCAGGCCGAAGATGGCGCCCACGTCCCCATCCCTCGGGCTGCGCAGGATGCCCTCGCCCAGGCAGCGGATGGCCTCGTTCACCATCTGCAGGGCGCACCGCTCCGCCATCTCGGCCCGGTCGAAGCGCTTGCGCTCCACTCCGCTCGGCAGCAGCGCGTAGACGGTGGTGTCCACCTGCTTCTTCTTCCCGGTGTACGTGTAGAAGCCCTTCTGGTTCTTGCGGCCCAGGCGTCCATCCTCGATGACCTTGTCGAGCGTCTTCGGCGCCGCCAGCCGCTTGCCGAACGCGGCCTCCATGATGGGCCCCACCTTGTGCGCGACGTCGATGCCCACCTCGTCGAGCAGGGTGATGGGGCCTACCGGGAAGCCGAACTCCACCAGCGCCTTGTCCAGCTCGGCGATGTCCGCGCCCTCGGCCAGCAGGTACGCCGCCTCGTTCATGTACGGCGAGAGGATGCGCGAGGTGTAGAAGCCCACCCCGTCGTTGACGACGATCACCGTCTTGCCCTGCTTGCGGCCCACCTCCACGCAGGTGGCCGTCACCCACTCGGCGGTGCCCGGGTGGGTGATGATCTCCAGCAGCGGCATCTTGTGGACCGGGCTGAAGTAGTGCATCCCGATCACCTGCTCCGGCCGCTTGCTGCCCTTGGCCAGCTCCGTAATCGGCAGGCTGGAGGTGTTGGACGCGAAGATGCAGTCCTCGCGCGTGACGGCCTCGGTCTCGGCGATGACGCGGTGCTTGAGCTTGAGGTCCTCGAACACGGCCTCGATGACGAGGTCCACGTTCTTGAAGCCGCTGTAGTCCGTGCCCGCGGTGATCAGGGCCTGCTTCACCGCCACCTCGCGCCACGTCAGCGAGCGCTTCTTCACCCGCTCATCCAACACGCTCTGCACCTGCTTGAGCGCCCGGCCCACGCCCGCGTCGTCCTTGTCCTTCACGCGCACCGGCACGCCCTGGAGCGCCGAGGACACGTAGGCGATGCCTCCGCCCATCAGCCCGCCGCCGAGCACGCCGATCTTCTTCACCTCGCGCGCCTTCACGCTCGGGTTGGAGGTGCCGTTCTCCTTCTTGAGCGCGGTGGTGGCGAAGAAGATCTCCACCAGCCGCTTGGAGACATCCGACACCACCAGCTCCCCGAAGAGCCGGGCCTCGGCCTCCAGGCCCGCCTTGCGGCCGGACTCGACGCCCACACGGATGGCCTCCAGCGCCTTCTCGGGTGCGGGGTACTTGCCGCGCGTCTTCTTCAGCAGCTGCTTGCGCGCCTGATCGAAGAGGATCCTCCGGCCCAGCGGGTTGGCCTCCAGCGCCACCTGGGCCCACAGCTCCTTGTCGGCCAGGCTTTGCAGGACACCCGCCAGCCCTTTCTTCGACTGCGCCGTCACCGCCTTGAGGCGCTGGCCGTGCGGGCGCTCCACCTTCAGCGCTCCGGCCGCCAGCTCCCGTGCGCGCTGGAGTGCCACCGAACGGAGGATGGGCACCGGCACCACCTCGTCCATCAGGCCCAGGCGCTTCGCCTTGGAGGGCTTCACCGTCTTCCCGGCGAGGATGAGATCCAGCGCCGCCTGGATGCCGATGAGCTCCGGGAGCCGCTGGGTGCCGCCCGCGCCCGGGAGCAGGCCGAGCTGTACCTCGGGCAGGCCGAGCGACGTCTTCGGGCTGTCCGTGGCCACGCGGTAGTCACAGGCCAGCGCCCACTCCAGGCCACCGCCGAGACACGCGCCGTGAATGGCCGCCACCACCGGCTTGGGGAACGCGTCCAGGCGGTCGAAGCCCTCCTGCCCCTGGCGGGAGATCTCGGTGGCCGCGGCCGCCGTCTTGATCGTCTGCAGGAAGTCGATCTTCGCCCCGGCCACGAAGTTGTCCTTCTTGCCGGAGGTGAAGACCACGGCCTTCACGGCCGGATCCTTCTCCGCGCGGCCGAGCAGCTCGACGAACGCCGCGCCCGTCTCCGGCGAGAGCGTGTTCACGGACTCGCCCTGCTGATCGATGGTGAGGACGGCGATCCCGTCCTCGACCTGGTAGGTGAAGCCCTGCTTCGCCTCGAGCTCTTCCAGTTTGATGGCCATTACGCACGCTCCAGGACCACGGCGGCTCCCAGGCCGCCAGCGGCGCAGACGGTGCACAGCACCGTGTTCTTGTTCCGACGCTTCAGCTCGTTGAGAGCCTGGGTGACGATGCGCGCGCCCGTGGCCCCGAACGGATGACCGATGGAGATGGAACCACCGTTCACGTTGAGCCGCTCGCGGTCCACCTCGCCCACGGGAGCGCTCCAGCCGGCCTTCTTCGCGAAGGCGGGCGAGGCGAGCGCCTGGAGGTTGCTGGCCACCTGGGCGGCGAACGCCTCGTGCATCTCCACGAGCTCGATGTCCGCCAGCGTCATGCCCGCGCGCCGGAGCGCGACGGGGACCGCATAGGCCGGCCCTTGCAGGAGCTGGTCGCCGGGGTCCGTGGCGGCGTAGGCATGAGCGCGCAGGTAACCGAGCGGCTCGTACCCGAGCGCCTTGGCCTTCTCCTCGCTCATCAGCAGCAGGGCGGCGGCGCCATCGGTGAGCGGCGAGGCATTGCCGGCGGTGATGGTGCCGTACTTGCGATCGAACACCGGCTTGAGCTGGCCGAGCGCATCCAGGCTGGTGTCCTCGCGAACGATGTTGTCCTTGGTGGCCACGTCCTCGAACTTCGGCGGGACGACGACGTGCATCACCTCGCCCTCGAAGCGGCCCTCCTTCCAGGCGCGAGCGGCGTTCTGGTGTGAGGACAGGGCGATGCGATCCTGCTCCTCGCGCGAGATGCCATTCTCCTTGGCCATCTTCTCGGCGCTCTCGCCCATGGTCTGGCCGGTGGAGTACTCGGCGATGGCGGGCGGCACCGGCAGCAGATCCTGGGCCTTGAGCTTCTGGAAGGGCTTGAGCTTGTCCGGCAGGCGCTTCGCCTTGGAGGCGGCCACCAGCGCATGAGCCAGCGGACGGCTGGTGAAGATGGGCGCGTCCGACATGGACTCGGTGCCGCCGGCGATGACGATGTCCGCCTCACCCACCGCGATGGCGTTGGCCGCCGTCGTCATGGCCTGGATGGAGGTGGCGCAGGCTCGCGCCACGGTGAACGCCTCGATCTTGCGAGGCAGCCCCGCGGCGAGCACCACCTCCCGAGCGATGGAGGTAGCTGTCAGCGAGGGGATGACCTGTCCGAAGACGACCTGGTTGATCTCGTTCGGATCGAGCTCCGCGCGCTGCACCAGTTCCTGGACCACCATCCGTCCGAGATCCAGCGCGGTGAGCCCCCCGAAGACGCTGCCCGCCTTGACGAAGGGGGTCCGCAGCCCGCGGACGATGGCCACCCGTCGGTGACCGTTGTTCTGTGCCATGTGCCTCACCCTCCTGACATCGAGTGAGGTTCTTCTAACGGCCTCTAATGCAGCGCGTCAACGAAAATTGATTCTAGAGTCAACCGGCGAACTTCAAGCCGGGTTGCCCGGGTGCTGAGGCTGCGAGCCCCCAAGCAAGTCAGGTGCTGCTATCGCTGGGGCACGGCGCTCCGACGAAGCGCGATGCCGTGACGGTGCACCGCGTCCACCAGGAACTTCGCCGCCTCCGGATCCGTGGGCGGGAGGATCCCGTGGCCGAGGTTGAAGATGTGCCCCACCGGCCCGGCGCGGTTCAGGATGTCCACCACGCGCGCCTCCAGCTCCTCGCGCGGCAGGAACAGGTGCAGCGGATCCAGGTTGCCCTGCACCGCCACGTCCGGCCCGAGCACGCGGCGGGCGTCGTCCATCTGGATGCGCCAGTCCTGGCCAATCACATCCGCGCCCGTGCGCTTGAGCAGCGGCAGGTGCGTGGACATGCCCGTGCCGAACAGGATCACCGGCACGCCCGTGGCCTGCAGCTCCTTCACCATCCGCGTGAGGTACGGGAGGCTGAAGCGCTCGAAGTCGTACGGGCCCAGCTCTCCGCCCCACGAGTCGAAGATCTGGACGATCTTCGCCCCCGCCTCCACCTGCATCTTCAGGTAGGGAATGAGCGTGTCCGTGAGCTTCTGGAACAGCGTGTGCGCCAGCTTGGGCTGCTCGAGGAGCAGGCGCTTGATGAGGATGTAGCTCTTGGAGCCGCCGCCCTCGACCATGTACGCGGCCAGCGTGAACGGCGCGCCCGCGAACCCAATCACGGGCACCGAGTCATTCAGCGCCTTGCGCGTGCGCCGGATGGCCTCGGCCACGAAGCCCGTGCCCTGCACCGGATCCGGCACCCCGAGCCGCTCGATGTCCGCCGCCGTGCGCACGGGGTTGGGGAAGTGCGGCCCCTTGTCTCCCAGCTCCAGGGCAATGCCCATGGCCTCCACCGGGATGAGGATGTCCGAGAAGATGATCGCCGCGTCCACGCCCAGCCGGGTGACGGGCTGCACCGTCACCTCGGCCGCCAGGTCCGGGTGCTTGCACAGATCAAGGAACGCGATGTTGCCGCGGATGGCGCGGTACTCGGGCAGGTAGCGGCCAGCCTGACGCATCAGCCACACCGGAGTGGTGTCGGTGGGCTGGCGACGCGCCGCCTTCAGGAGTCTGTCGTTCATGGAGGAGCCCTCCGGCGCCACCGGGCGCCGTCATGCCGCCCATACCGGACTTCGCCGCGGAAGTCCTGCCTCTCGCGCCGGACTGCCGCGCAAATGACGAGGCCGGACCCGCCTCCTGGGCAAGTCCGGCCCCTGGCGCCAGGGGAAGCGGCCTTACGCCCCCCGAGCCGTGTCACCCCTGCCCTACTTGGCGATCAGCAGCAGCAGGCCTCGGCCGCACACGCTGTAGTTGGTGAACTCGCCGCCGATGAGCCCCTCGGAGCCGGGGGCCGCCACCTGGCTGGGCCCTTCCGCCCAGGTGCAGGTGTCCGTCACCCGGTACCAGGTCTTCCCATTGCCCGGCCACGGCAGCACGAAGTTCACCGCGCCCGACCAGCCGTTGTAGGCCACGTAGAGGGCGCTGGCCGTGTCCCCGAGCTCGGAGCCGTCCACGCGGAAGGCGATGGCGTGGTTGTTGCCATCGTTGAAGTACGTCGAGTCCGCCACGTTGCCGTCGGGCTTGAACCAGCGGTGCTGCTCCATCACGTTCGCGTTGTTGTCCACCGTGCTGTAGAAGTTCGCCGGCCGCAGCGCCGGGTGGGCCTTGCGGAACGCGATCAGCCCCTGGGCGAACGACTTGAAGTTCGTCTGGTTGGAGTCCAGCGTGTAGTTCAGCCAGTTGGCGCTCGAGTCCAGGTTGTACGCGTTGTTGTTGCAGGACTGGGTGCGCAGGAACTCGTCGCCGCCGGTGAGCATGGGCGTGCCGGCGCTGAGCATCAGGAAGGCCAGGCCGTTGCGCGCCGCCTTGCGCTGATCCGCCGCCACACCCGCCTGGTCCCAGCTGTTGTTGTTGTCCTCGCCGCCGTCCGAGGGCCCATACGGCCACGCCTGGGTGTTGTTCTTCACGTTGCAGGAGTAGAGGTCCTTCATCGTGAAGCCGTCGTGCGCCACCATGAAGTTGATGGAGTTCTGCGGCTTGCGCCCATCATCCCCGTACAGGTCCGACGAGCCCGTGAAGCGCGTGGCGAGCTGCCCGGGCGTCACCACCGCCGAGCCCAGCTTGTTCTGATCCTGGCGGAACGTGTCGCGGAAGATGCCGTTCCACTCGCCCCAGGTGCCCGGGAAGTTGCCCACCTGGTACGAGTTGCCGCCAATGGCCCACGGCTCGGCGATGAAGTCCGTGCCCGAGCCGCCCGCGGCCGGCCGCGGCGCCAGGTCGCGCATGATGCGGTTGATCGCGTTGGCGCTGTTGGTCTTGTCGTAGTTGTAGCAACCGTGCTGGCAGGTGTTTCCGAGCACCGAGGCCAGATCGAACCGGAAGCCATCCACCCCGAGCGTGTCCCGCCAGTACGCCAGCGAGTTGACGATCAGATCCTGCGCCACCGGGTTGAAGGTGTTGTAGTTGCCGCCCACGCCGGTGTTGTCGTAGTTGAACTGCATGTCCGACGTGAGGCTGTAGTACGTGGGGTTGTCCAGGCCGCGGAACGACAGGACGTTGTAGGTGCTCGAGTCGTTGGCGTTCCAATTCCCGCCCTCGCCCGTGTGGTTGTAGACCACGTCGATGAAGACCTTGATGCCGTTGTCGTGGAAGGCCTTCACCATCGCCTTGAACTCGCGCGTGGGGCCGCCCGCCGTCTTGTCGGACGAGTACCGCCGATCCGGCGCGAAGTAGTTCAACGTCATGTAGCCCCAGTAGTTGTCTCCCGCGGTGCTGGCCACCAAGTCGTTGGTGTCGTTCTGCGTCTCCTGCACGGGCAGGAACTCCACCGCCGTCACGCCGAGCGCCGCCAGCGCCGCGGCCTTCTGGCCCGCGCCCTGGTAGGTGCCCTGGGAGGCCGCGGCAATGCTCGGGTCCTGCTTGGTGAGGCCGCGGACGTGGACCTCGTAGATGACGTCATCCTTGAGCGAGCGCGTGGGCTTGGTGCCAATGGACTGGGTGTCCCCGGCCAGCACGATGCCCTTGGGCGCCTTCGCGCCGCTGTCGAGGTTGCGGTAGGTGGGCCCCGAGGCGAACACCGTGCCGTCCGTGTTGCTGGCGTTCGTCGGATCGTGGCTCATCTCCAGCGCGTAGGGATCCAAGAGCAGCTTGTTGGGGTTGAAGCGGTTACCGCTCGCGTCGACGTCCGAGATGAAGCCGACACCCGAGCCCTTGGTCCAGCTCGTGCTGTACGGCCAGTTCGGGCCCCACGCGCGGTAGCCGTAGTACACGGTGCCAGTGACGCCGTAGGTGGTCTGCAGCGTGGAGACCGAGACCGTCTTCGACCAGATGTTCGTGGTCGTGTCCTTGGTCATCACGTAGTTCACCACCTCCTGGGCGCCGTACGCGGTCTTGTAGATGTAGAGCTCGATGCGCGTGGCTCGCGAGGAGTAGACATGGAAGTTGATGTTGGACTTCGTCCCGTCGTAGCTGGCGCCCAGCGTCCAGGTCACCGCGGCCTGTTGCTGGACGGCGGGGTTCGCCAGCTCGTCGGCGAGCAGGGAAGCGTTGGGATCCGAGGTACCGCAAGCTGCCAGCACCACGGCAATGCTGGCGGCGAGGAGGGGGCGCCACCGCAGGAGCCCAAAGGCCCCTCGGGGGATGTCAGTGGCAGTTCGCATGGGTTCAGCTCCGGCGCGGCTCAGTCGGCGCTACGAGCGGGCCCGCGCTTGCCCGTAGAGCGACCTTCCAGCACTTCCGAGGCAACGGAGTCAACGCGTCCAGCCTGGGAAGAGCCGAATTGTCATGCGGGGGGTTCCATGGTCGTCTGGGACCCAGGAGGCATGGCGCAGTGCGTGGGGAATGATCGAGCCTCGAAAAACGTAGGCTTGACAGTGGCGGGAGCGGTCGATACAAGGCCGCCTCGTTGAAACGGCGGACGCCCAGGGCGGATAGCTCAGCGGTAGAGCGTCGCCCTTACAAGGCGAGGGTCACAGGTTCGATCCCTGTTCCGCCCATGGTTGTGGGGAGTTAGTTCAGTTGGTTAGAACGCCGGCCTGTCACGCCGGAGGCCACGGGTTCAAGTCCCGTACTCCTCGCCAATAGAAGGGCCTGGAATCGAGAGGGAAACCTCAAAGATTCCAGGCCCTTCGTCTTTTCAGCGCTCGGGCTTCTCCTTCGGCGCGATCTCCGTCTCCAGGATGTCTCCAGAAATCCGGGAGGCCGCCTCATCGAGCAGGCTGATCGCCGCGTCCTTCGCTGCCGGGCTCAGGTGCATGTAGCGCTGGGTGGTGGAGAGGTTCTCGTGCCCGGCCAGCTCTTGGATGGCCTTGGCGGGCGCTCCTCGCATCGCCAGCCGTGAGCAGAAGGTGTGCCGGAGGACGTGGAGCGCTCGTGTCACCTGGCCGACCAGCCAGGACGTCAGCGGGGATGACCGCCAAGATCCTTATGCCGAGAAGCGTGCAGCTTTAACGGGTGACACTCACGGAGCAGAAGGTGAAGGCGCCGTGCCGCGAGCACACGCCAGTCCCCCTCCGGCAGGACGAGCAGCAGGCGCGAGCTGAGGCCCAGCAATGCCAGGAAAAGAAGGCTCGTCTCCAGGCCGAGTGCAGAGCATAGGCGGCATTGAGCATAGGCGGCATGGGAGCCCTGTTGTGGGCGAGGGCCGGGGTAGGTGGTCGTCCAGGAGGGCCGCGCGACACGCATTGGACGGTGCAGGAGGGCTCGGAGGAGGCCCGCCCGTCGCGCTCCAGACATACCCCTCCCCTGCGCAGGCAACCGGTCGCCTTGGGCTCCGCGAGAGAGTGCATCCCTCAGCCGTGCGTCACTCCTACAACGCCTGCTGGGCTGGCCCGATGGCAGGTGCCTGGGGTGGGGGCAGCTCGGGCCAGGTGCAGGTGGCAAAGAATGCGCCGGATGACGCTGCCCTGGGTGAGCTACGCCAGCACCCGCCGCCTTCCTCCGCACCTCGGGCAGTAGAAGACGTCCACTGCGAACGTCTTGCGCAGCAACCCCGCCCAATCCAGCCTCCAGGCGCGCTGACGCTTCCGGCACATGGCCCGAGCTGACGCATCTGAAGCTGGTGCCTCCTCCTCGCCCGGGGCCGCCGCCGCAGAGAGCAGATCATCTTGATATCCATGGCCGTCTGGGTCGACAAAGCTGTGCGTATACATGAAGCCGTAATCCTCCGGCTTGTCGTAGGTCGAGCTACCCCCGGCGACCGCTCTGGCGACGAGATCATCTACCTGCTCACGGCTCTCGCAACTCAGCGTGAGCAAAACCTCGACGGCCTTGCTTGTATCGCAGATGTCTTTGGGCGTGAAGCCACGAAACTTGGCGTGCGTAAGCAACATAACAAGACAAGAATCGTGTCGCTGACGAGACCGGGAGGTTGATGATGATTTGTTTGCTCATGGATTTCTCTGTTGTGTCGTAGGTTATGATATGTAGCTCACCGCGCTCCGACAAGGAACCGGGCAGGTAGGATGCCCCTTGCCTACCTGCGACGGCAACCTCAGGGGCGGGAGCAGAACCGGAACTGGGAACGGGCCCTGAAGACCGAAACAGACACACTGCGGCGCAAGTGCACGAACTCTCTCTCCTTCTGCTCTCCGCAACCCCTGACTACGAATCAGGCCTAGCCTGTCACCCCGGGTGCTGCTGGTGGAGAGAGTCAGCCAAGCCCCCGTCACGGATGCGAGCGCCCATGGGCAGCGTTGTGAGCCCGCGGTGATTGCAATAGGAGCACATTGGAGCGAGCATGGACCGGCGTGCAGGGCTGTCTGTATACTGAGGTCTCCGCTTCCCAGATGATCGCCACAGGACGCGGGCCTATTGCGCTTGAAAGGGGCGCCAACCCAATGCCCACCATCAACAAGGCAGTCAATATCCAGCAAGTCCTCGTGCGTCTCCTTGAGATCCATTCAGAGACGAAGGAGCTGCTCAATGATTTTTTGGACGCGAAGAAAAAGGATGCGAACGTGGACAAGCTCGTTCAGAAAGCCAACGCATGGGTCACTGAGCTTGGCGACGCGATGGATAAGATCAACAACCTCGGCAAGGGGAACTCGGAGGCGGCGATCTGCGAGGACGTACTCGGGGGCAGCGTGGCAACGCTGCTGCACATCCGGGATACCTACAAGCCCAAGGGGTTGTTGCAGAATAACAATGTTCTCAACGTCAGTCCGATCGATCTATCGCCCCGCATGCAGGACTTGATTGCGGCCTACAAGGAAGACACCGCGGAGGACCGGGTCTGGGGTGGCGACCTCGAGGCGCACACGGTGGCTGACGTCCTCCAGTTCCGATGCAAGGTCTTCACCGTTTCGGACCAGAGGTTCACCTACGTCACGACGGTGGGCAGGCCGGGCGACGAGATGGCTTATTGGAGTCTGCTCCACCGGGGCAATCACTATGACGTGGTAAAGAGAGACATCCAGGGCGACGAGGCCTTTAACCTAACCTGGGTCGAAGACATCGCGCCCGACGGTAACTGCCTGTATGCCTCAATGCAGCGGATCTACATCCGTTGTTTCCGCACAGCCTCGCCGGATCTGGCGCACCTCCGGCAGGCGGTGAGGGCACGCATTTCCGACGAGGACGTGCGAATCGCCATCACCGCGATCGCCATCAGCCGGGAATGGAGCGGCGTCGGCCCGCGGCTGGGAGCGCTTCTCGACGAGATTGCGGGCAAAACCATGAACCATACCAATCAGGCCCCGCGCCGCGCGGAGTTGCTTTGGGCTCTGTCTGTGATGATCCTGGCTTTTGCCAAGAAACAGGGAGGCAAGGCAGAAGAAGTACAGGCCATGAACCTCGACGGTCAGATCGTGGTCGCATCGAACAGCGCGGTCGAGGTCGGTGCCATCGCCGATGCACTCATGCCGAAGAGGCGCGAGGAGGTGAAGATTGAGAAGCAGTTCGACGAACTATGGAATGAACAGAACGTGGAATCGCTGCAGAAGGGGGTATTCAAGGGTTTCACAGAGCGGCTGAAAGTGGTGCTCGATGCCTATTCACGTGAATGCCCAATGGTTCATTCTAAGAAGGACCCCAAGAAAGCGCACGAGTGGTTCCAACCGGGCGACCGAGAAGCGCTGTACATTTTGGAAATCCCTGATGGAAATGCATATATCAAAGTGCATGCGGAGCAAAAGCTGCTCGTGGCGCTCGCAACCCGCCTGAAGAACGGCCAAAGACCCAGGCGCAATGTGGTCTTCTGGGGAACCAAGCCCCCGTGCGACGCCTGCCGCAAGGTATTCGAGAAATTCCAGGAGGTGTTCGCGAAGGAGCTCGGGCCTGCAAGGCTCATCTACAGCCCCTACGCGGGCCGGAAGACCGAGGGTATCGACATCGGGGAAGAACTCGAGAAAGGCGACAAGAAGGTCTATGCGTTGGATGTTGAGAAGCTTGCGAAGGACTGACCGGAACGGACTCGTGCTGGCTGCGAGCCGGTCCAACTGACGTTCCAGGCGTTCATGGAGCAGTTGCTCTCAGCAACTTCCGACAATGAATCAGGCCTGCCCTGCATCCCTTGCGTCGACACGATCATCCGGGGCGCGTGCTGGGTGTACGTGGGTGCCATGATGCCCCCTGCGGCAACAACGCTTTCGACTGGGAGGGCAAGTGCTACAACCCGCCTCAACAGCCCACCTCGAATCCGCCGGATTGAAGAACTGCTTGGACGGTCCCCCGCCCTGGCTTCCGGGGCCCGGTAGCGAAGCAGGCATGCGTCAGCTCCGACCCTTAGTTCGAGTTTCGCAGTTTTGAAGCCGGTCACGCGGCCACCGCCCGCAGGGTATCAGGCAGCAGGACCAGGAGGTTTTGACGCTCCAGGGTGCCGGCCGGGGTCGCAGAAACCGGCGGCCGCAGGCATGCGTAACGAAGGGTGGCAAGTATGTCGGCGAAGGAAGGGCGCACCTTGTGGTAGTACCAAGGAGAAGGGCCCGGAATCGCAAGGTTCCGGGCCTTTCGCTTTTCCCTAGCACACCATCCATCGCCTCGGCCTTCACGGCAAGGTCGGCGCTTGCCTCGTCAGCGCCCACCCATCAGCGGCCAGGCTTCATGGGACGACGCGGGGCTACCCGCCCACTGTCCTCGGCGATGGGAACGAACCCACCGCCGGGCGGAATGGAGCCCGCGCAAGACTTCCCGCAGCGTCTCCTGCTGATTGGCCAGGTGGAGCAGGTAGCGCCACGGCGGCCCTCCCCGGCGATTCAACAGGGCGTAGGCAAAGGATGTGGCGTGTTGATGGACGTGGCTCGGAACGCGCTCGAACCACTCGGCGCTCATGCGCGCCGCATTCTGCAGAGGGTGCAGCGCCGTGCGCCGCTCCTCGTCATAGGCCTCGAGTGCGGCTTGAAGGTCCGCGCTGTCCCGCAGCTTCCCGGCGAGCCCAATCGCATCCTGGATGGCGAGCTTCGTCCCTGAGCCAATCGAGAAGTGCGTCGTGTGGGCCGCGTCGCCCATGAGCGCCACATTGCCGTGGTACCAACGCTCGTTGGTGAGGCGCCTGAAGTTGCGCCACTGCGCCTTGCTGTGGCCACGCATCTGGTTGATCAGCGAATGGCCCGCGAGGTGGCGCTGGAAGATGTCCTCCAAACGCCTGAGGGTCTCCTCGGAGCCGAGCGCGTCGAAGCCCAGCCCCCTCCACGTCTCCGGCGAGCACTCGACGATGCAGGTGCTGGTCTCGCCATTGAAGCGGTAGGCATGGAACCAGATCCAGCCGGCCGCGGTCTCCTCGAAGGCGAACGTGAAGGCATCAAACACCTTGTCCGTGCCGAGCCAGATGTACTTGTTCCTCCCCTCCTCGATGTTCGTCTGGAAGTGGGGGCCATGAAGCTGGCGCACCTGGCTGTTGGCGCCATCGCTCGCGATGATCAAGTCAGCGTCAGCGAACTCGGACAAGTCCTGGGCCTCGCACTGGAACCGGACGTCCACGCCCAGGCTCACCGCTCGCCGGGTCAGGATCTCCAACAGACGATCGCGCCCCAGGCTGAACCCGAATCCGCCGACGTATGACGCCTGCTGGCCTCGGAGATACACCTCCTGCGTATCCCAGCGGGCCGCAGCTTGCGCTATCTCCCTCGCACTCGCGGGATCGTTCCGGAAGAGAGCGTCCAGCAGGTCCTCCCAGAACACGACGCCCCAGCCATACGTCACCCCGGCCGGATTGCGCTCGAGCACGGTGATGTCGTGATTGCGATGGGACAGCTTCGCCAGGATGGAGAAGTACAGCCCCGCGGGGCCACCACCGACACAGACGATTCTCACGGGCTCTCCTCCTGCTTCCGCGGCTGGCTGGCAGCGCTCCGTGCAGCGCGGGCGGCCAAAGGTTGAGCCTCTGACGCTGAGGATCAACCTGCCCCCGAAGGAGGGGGCGGTGTTCGCCAGTGATGACGGCCCGGTCAGGCGCCGCGCCGCGCGCTCCCCCCGGCCAGCAGGGGGACGAGATCGACACCGCGCCAGAGCCGCTCGCGCATCTCTCGCGAGTCCGCCAGCGCACGCGCTCCCCGGGGAGTGACGGCGAACAGCCGCCGGGAACCTCCGGCGCCCGCTTCGCCTCGCTCCGACGCGGCCAGCCCCTTCGCCTCGAGCCGATCCAGCGTGGCGTACACCGCGCCGATCGTCACCTCGCGGCCCGTCACCTGCTCCAACTCCCGGCGAACGGCCATTCCGTAGGCGCCGCCTTCGTCGGGCGCACGCCCGGTGCGCACCACGGCCAGCAGCACCTGCTCCTCGAAGGTGCCCAGGGGCGCGTCGGACGTCGTGCTGGATGGGGACGGCACGGGGGTTCCTCCTCTTGCGACGACGGTCAACAGCGGGTGGGACGGGCGGGACTCTATCCCTCGCGGAACACGGCGGCGGGATCCAAGCGGCTGGCGCGCAGAGCGGGCAGCAGCGCCGCGGCGACGCCGACGGCCAGCAGCGCCAGGGTGGCCCCCGCGAGCGACAACGGGTCCACCGCGCTCACCCCGTACAGGAACGCGGAGAGCAACCCCGCCAGGACGAGCGCCGCGGCGGTGCCGATCACGCCTCCCAGCAGCACCATCGCTCCCGCCCGGCCCACCACCTGTGCCACCAGGCGTGACGGGCGCAGCCCCAGGGCGATGCGGATCCCGATGTCACGCTGGCGCCGGCGGACGAAGTGGGAGGTGACGCCGTAGACACCGACGGCGCCGAGCGCCACCGCGAGCGCCGTGAGGAGCGCCAGGACCGTCATCACCTGCCGCGCGGGCCCGATCGCCTGCGCGAGCACCGCCTCCAGGGTGGTGGTGCGCTGCACGGCCACAGCGGGAGCGATGCGGCCCAGCTCCCGGCGGGCGTCCTCGAGCAGCGCCGCGGGCTCGTGGCCCGGCTGCGCCCGGAGCACCAGCGTGTGCCGCGTCGGCGTGTAGTCCGCCATCTGCGAGTAGAGCATGTAGCGCGCCGGGACCGGGCCATCCGTGAGCCCCGCCTCCGCCACGTCCTCCACGACTCCGACGACCCGCGGCCACTGTCCACTCCCCGAGGCGATGCGGCGCCCGATGGGGCTCTCTCCGGGGAAGTACTTGGCAGCGAGCGCGTGGTTGATCACCACGACGAACTCCGTGCCCTCCCGGTCGTCGGCGCTCAGCAGACGGCCCTCGAGCAGCTGGATGCCCATCGTCTGGAAATACCCGGGCGTCACCAGCCGCACGTAGGTGGTGCTGGACGGCAGGTCTGGCTTGTCCTCCAGCGCCATGCCCCAGCTGTCGCCAGAGCCTCGCAGGGGCAGCTTCTGGGTGGCGCCCGCCGCTCGGACTCCCGGCAACACCGAGAGCCCCGTCTCCAGATCCGCCACCAGCCGCCGCCGCGCCTCCGGGGCGACGTTCCCCTCCATCACCACATCCAGGACGGCCACGCTGTCGGTGTCCACCCCCGGATCGATCGCGCGCAGGTTCGCCACCGAGCGCACCAGCAGCGCGGCCCCCGCCGTCAGCAGCACCGCGAGCGCCACCTGCGCCACCACCAGCGCTCCCTCGGTCCTTCCCCCGCGTGCGCCAATCCCGCCGGTCCGCGAGCTCGCCAGCGCGCGCTGCGGGTTGGACTTCCGCAGCGAACGAGCCGGCAGCAGCGCCACCCCGAGCGCCGCGGCGAGCGCCAGCACGAGCGCGGCGAAGAAGATGCCCCAGTCCAACGAGCCGTGGGGGGCCAGGGCTCCTAGCGGCAGCGCCTCGGTGAGCACCCGGAAGCCCTGGGCCGCGATCACCGCGCCCACCCCGGAGGCAGCCAGCCCCAACAGGAGCGCCTCGGAGATCAGCTGCTGCGTCATCCGGCGGTTGTCGGCACCGAGCGCCATGCGGACCGCCAGCTCCGTGGAGCGGCTGTCCACCTGCCCCAGCATCAAGGCAGCGACGTTGGCGCATGCGATGAGCAGCAGCGCCGCCATGGCCGCGAGCGTGGCGAGCAACGGCAACTGGAGGGGCCCCAGCAGGTGCTCGCGAAGAGGCGTCAGGGCGGGCGCTCGCGTCTTGTCCCATTGCGCCGGGTAGTGGAAGCGCTCGCCCAGACGCGAGGCCAGGCGCTGCATGGCCAGGCTGAGCGCGGGGCCCTCTGTCCCAGGCGCGCGCCGTCCCACCAGCGCGTAGTTGCCGGAGCCGTCCTCTTCGTTCTGTGGCTCCGCCACCCAGGCGCGCACCGTCGGGTTCGGGAACCAGAAGTCCCTCGGCATCACGCCCACCACCGTGTACGCGCTCCCATCCAGCTCCAGCGTGCTTCCCACCAGCGACGGCTGGCCGCCGAGCTCCTCGAAGAGCGCGTGGCTGATCACCACCACCGGCGCGGCACCCGGGCGATCCTCGTTGGGCTCGAAGCCGCGACCGAGCTCGGGGCGCCTGCCGAGCACGTCAAAGAGTCCGGCGGTCGTGCGCACGGCCGACACCAGCTCTGGAGATGCCTCTGGCCCTCGCCGCAGCGGGAGCTCCTGTAGGTAGTAGGCCGCGACGGAGCTGAAGCCGGACCAGTCGGGCGACAGGTAGAGGAACTCCCGCTCGGACCAGTCGCCATTGTCCCAGAACAGGCCCAGCTGCTTCTCGGCGGCATACGGCAGCTTCGTCAGCAGCAGCCCTCGCACCAGCCCGAACGCCGCCGCCGTCCCGCCGATGCCGAGCGCCAGTGTGAGGATCGCCAGCAGCGCGTAGGTCGGACGCGAGCGCAGCCGGCGCGCCGCGTACCGCAGATCCATGATGAAGCTCTCCATCCGAGGCCCTCCAGGCCGAAGACGGCTGGAGGCAGGCTCGAAGCCCGTCCAGCCGCGCGAGAACGTCCGCCGCACCAGCGGCGGCACCGAGCCGAGCACCTGCCTCCACAGCCACGCGCGCGCGGCCCGGCGGCCCTCTCGGGCCTCCCGAGCCGTGAACTCGGCGGAGAGCTCGGCCAGCACCTCGTCCCGCTCGGCGTACGGAAGCCACGCCCGCAGCAGCACCAGAGGCAGACGGGGCACCTGCTGGGGGCCTCCCTTCCTCGGGATGGACTGCGACACGCGCACCTCCACTCGCTGGCGGGACCCTGATTACTACAATGTAGAATACGGGGCCAGCGGAGGACGATTGCGTGGGGATTTCGAGAGCCCGACTTCTCAGGACTCTGGCTGAGGAAGTCTAGGCGACCGGCTTGCCCTCATAGGCGCGCTTGAGGGCCGCGATGTCGATCTTGCCCATCTGCATCATCGCCTTCATGACGCGGCCGGCGGCCTCTTGGTTGGCATCCTTCAGCAGCCTGGGGAGGATGCGCGGGACGATCTGCCATGAGACACCGAACCGGTCCTTGAGCCAACCACACGGCCCCGGCGAGCCGCCCCCTTGCGTCAGCGCCCAGATAAGCAGGCGGGGCGTTGAGCCTCAAGCCGTGGGCTCGCTACCGGCGTTTGAGGGCCACGAAGGTGTCGTACTGCGTGCCTTCGAGCGTCCTCGGCTCCAGGCGCGCCTCCAGCCCCACCTCCTGGAAGAGCCGCAGCCACGTGGCCCTTGAGTGCAGGCCGCAGTGGTGCGTGTCGTGCACGGAGCGCACGCTCCCATCCCGCTCCTGCAACAGCATCGCGAAGTGGGTCACCGAGAAGCTCGCGCCCGGCTCCGGTGGCAGCGTCCACATCAGGTAGCGCAACGAGCGCGCACGCCCCTCCGGGCTCGCCGGCTCGTCTCCCCCCTCGATGTGCGCATCCGCCGCGAAGGTCTCTCGCGTGGCATCCGGTGCCACCAGCGCCACCCCGCCGGGCCGCAGGTGCGTGGCCACCGTCTCCAGCGCCGCCCGCAGGTCCGCCTCCGTGGTCATGTACTCCACGGCATCGTGCACGAACACGGCGTCGAACTCGCGGCCCAGGCGCACCGTCCGCATGTCGCCCGGGAGGTGCTCGCACTCGGGGTTCAGCGCGCGGCTCACCTTGCGCATCCCCTCGGAGGGCTCCACCAGCGTGAGCGTGAACTCGCTCTTCAGGTGGCTGGCGTTGTTGCCGCCGCCACTGCCCAGCTCGAGCACGTTCTTCAGCGGCCCGGCCGCGGCGGACCGGAAGAGCCGGAGATATTCGTCCGCCTCTTCGCGATAGTCGGCCGGGGCCGAGACCAACGGCCACCACTCGGCCAGCTCTTCATAGAGTTTCATGACAGCGCCCCTCGAGCGTGCTCACTCAGAGCTGGCCGCATCCTCGGATGGCTCCTCGGCCTCGCGCTGCGCCTCGGCCTCGCGCTGCGCCTGAGCCTCGCGCTGCTTCGCCTGGGCGGTGACCTTCTTGCGCTCCAACATCTTCAGCTGCCGCTGCTCCTTCCGGCGTTTGCGCAGCTCCTGCAGCGCGTCCAGCCCACGGATGAGCAGATCCCTCCAGGTGGAGTGCCGGGCCCGAGGCAGCTCCCGGCTGTTCAGGCCCCACTTCTGGCGCGCGAGCATCTTCGCGTCGTAGCCGAAGAGCGCCTCGTAGAAGCCCTCCCAGTGATCGCCGCTGTAGGTGCACACGAACTGGCGGATCGCCCCCTCCTCCAACCCCCGCAGGCGCATGGAGCGCAGCATCTGCTCCACCTGGCTGATCGGCGGCCGGCGCTCGGCCTCCACCTTGCGGTCCACGAAGACGTAGAAGCCGATGGCGAACAACAGCCCCAGCCCCAGCAGGAACACCGTGGGCAGCAGCAGCTGGAAGTGCGAGAGGCCATACAACACGCCTCCCAGCACCAGCGCCCAGATCCCCCACGTCACCAGCGGCGCCTGGAAGACGTACTGGCGGAAGCGCAGGAAGAGCGCCCCCTTCTCGAACAGCCCTCGGGTGACGAAGGAGCCCACCCACGCGGCCGCGGTGAAGCCCGCCACCGCCACCCCGAACGGGGAGAACTTCCACTCGAGCAGCCCGGTGACGACCGCCGACAAGGCCGTGAACAGGAGCACCAGCCACCGGCGCCGCCGCGCCCAGCGCGCCTCGTTGTACTCCTGGACGCACTGCTCCAGCAGGTTGGCGTGCTGCTCGCGCGGAGAGAACGTCGAGGTGCCCTCGAAGCCCAGGAACGACTCGAGCGCCTGGATCACCTCGCCCATGCTCTGGAACCGCTCGTCGGGGCGCTTGGCCATCATCCGCATGACGATGGCCGACAGCGTCTCGGGCACCTGCGCGTTGCGCTTGTTGGGCGGCACCGCCGGCTCTTTGACGTGCATCTCCATCACCGTGGACACCGAGTCCGCCAGGAACGGAGCCCTCCCGGTGAGCAGGTGATAGAGCGTGCACCCCAGCGAGTAGATGTCCGCCCGCGAATCCACCTTGGACGAGTTCTCCACCTGCTCCGGCGCCATGTAGGCCGGCGTCCCCATGGCGTACTCCTGGGGATTCTTGCCGATATAGGTGACCGGGCTCTGGCTCCCGGACTGGGACCGGCGAGAGCGCGCGCTCTTGGCGAGCTTCACCAGCCCCATGTCCGCCACCTTGACGATGCCGTTGTTGTTGAGCAGCAGGTTGTCCGGCTTGATGTCCCGGTGGACCATGCCCCGCTCGTGGGCGAACTTGAGCCCGCGCGCCGCCTGGAGCACGTAGCCCGTGGCCTCCTCGGGCTCCAGCGCGCCCGCGCGCTTGAGCAGCGTCTGCAGGCTCTGCGCGTCCACGTACTCCATGCTGAAGAAGTGGTACTGCTTGTCCGAGCCGCAGTCGTGGATCTGCACGATGTTGTGGTGGATGAGCTGCGCGGCGGCGAAGGCCTCCTGGGTGAAGCGGTAGACGAACTGCGGATCCGTGGCGAAGCCGGGCCGGAGGATCTTCACGGCCACCTCGCGATCCAGCGAGAGCTGCGAGGCCAGCCACACGGTGCCCATGGCCCCCGCGCCGATCCTCTTGATGAGCTGGTAGCCGCCCAGCTTCATGCCCTCGGCCAGCTCGTTGGCATCCTCCGACTGCTGGACGATCACCGCCGGCTCGGGCTCGGGCGGCTCGGTCTTCAGGGAGCCTGGCAGGGTGGTGGAGACGCCTTCCCAGTCGCCCTCGCCTTCCGGCTGCGCTTCGGGCTCCGGCTCCGGCTCCGGCTCCGGCTTCAGGCGAGGCTGGGGCGCCTTCCCCCCAGAGGCCGCCGGGAGCCGCGCCTCCTGCCGCGAGCTCGCCACGGGGAGGGGCTCGGGGACCCTGGCGATGACCGTGGGCTCGACAGGGGGCGTGGGCAGCACATCGTCCGTCTCCTCGAGCGTGGGGAAGGGCACCATGACGGTGCGCTCGACAGGCACCAGCCCTTCGTCGTCCTCGTGGGGATCCCCCGGCAAGGTGCTGAAGGGGGACTCATCGGCGGCGTTGGCTCCCGGCCGAGAGGCGGTGGGAGCGCCAGGCTGGGTGGACACCGCGGCCGCCGCCTCCTTCCCCGCCTGGGAGGGCCGGACGGCCAGCTGCGAGGAGGTGAGCTTCCTCTCACTGGGTTGAGCCTGAACGGCCAGCTGCGAGGAGGTGGACCTCCTCACGTCGGCGGAGGACTCCGAGGCTTTGGACCGGGCCGACGTGAGCTTGCGCTCGCCGGTCTGGGTGCGAGCCCCTCCGGCCTGCGGCGGCTTGGCGGGCGTGAGCTTGCGCTCGCCCGTCCGAGTACGCGCGGCGCCCTCCCTCGGCTTCTCAACCGGGGCGGGGGCAATGAGGGTCTTGTCTTTCGCCTCGGGGGGCGGCTTCTCCTCCTCGTCCATCGGGGCGGGAGTCTCCTCATCATCGTCCGAGGCAACCACGCGCTCGGAATTGCTCAGGCACCAAGTCCTGAAGATCTCTGCGGCAGGAGTTGGAGCCTAGCACAGCCCTCCCGGGCATCGCCCAGCCACCCCTCCTGCCCTCCGGGCCGTTCCTTCGTGCTCAAACGAATCCAGGTGGGATAGATCCTCGGTGGATCCTGGGGCGTCGACGTGCCAACAAAGGGCCTGGGCCCGCTCGGAGGACGAGTCGGAGGACGATGGACTGGTGGAGTCAACACGGGGCGAAGACACGCCTCGTCATGCTGGGGTTGCTGCTGGCGCTGCCGGGACGGGCCTCCGCCGAGGAGCCGGCTCGCCGCAACCCTTCCCTCGTGTTCAGCGGCAACGTCGTCATGATCGACGAGGTCTACCTGGCGATCCTGGATCTGCCGCCGGACTTCGTGGCCGACAAGAGCGGAGCGGCCCTGGTGCGCTCCCGGCTGCTGACGTTCCTGCACCGCGCGGGGTACGAGCTGGCGCGCGTGGAGACCGCGGCGGAGGACGGCCGCATCATCGTGGACATCGACGAGGGCCGGGTCGAGAAGATCGTCCTGCGCGGCCAGAGCTCGCTGCGCACGGTGCAGGTGCTGATCCGGCTGAGCCTGCCCCAGAACGTCTTCAACCGCCCCTACCTGGAGCGCCAGCTGGCGAACCTGCGCGCCGAGAGTGGTGTGGAGGTGGAGCACTACGAGCTGGTGCACACCACCGAGGTGAAGCACATCGGGCCACAGGTGGAGGACCTGGGCCCGATCGTCAATGAGCTGGGCCAGTTCGTGGGCCACCCGCTCATCCCGCCCCAGGCCGACTATGAGCTGCACATCGTCTTCAAGCAGCGCGAGTGGTCCACGGGGCTGGGCCTGGTCGCCGTGTTGAGCGGCGTGGACGGGCTGCGGCTGGGGCTACAGTACCGGGGAGCGAACCTGTGGCGCGCCAATGATCGCTGGAGCGCCAGCGCGCAGGTGGGCTCGAAGATCCGCTCGCGCATCGCCGATGGGCAGGCCTATCCGGCGCTCACCCGCGCGCTCGCGGAGGTGCAGTGGTACACGCCTCCCCTGGCCCTGGGGCTCAGGCCGCTGCTGTTGGCGCGGGGGGATCTCTCCAGCCGCCAGCGCCCCGACATCAACCTCGAGAGCTACATCGCCACCCGGGTGCAGCTCACGGTCGGGTTGAGCTACGACATCTCCCGGAGCGCCACGGTGGCGATCGGCGTGGGAGGGGAAGAGCTGGATGTCTTCGCGCTCCAGCCCGTGAATGGCCTGAGCCTGCCGGCCGGAGTGGGCATGAGCTCGACGCTCAAGCCCTACTTGAGCGGCGGGGCCCTGTTCGTCTTCGACGCCGATGACATCCGCCGCGACCGCCACCATGAGCTGGAGTTCACCGGGCGGCACTACCCGGGGAGCTCCACCCGCGGCTATGGGCTGACCACCTTCCGCTATCAGCACGTGTCCGAGATCGGCTGGCATGACTTGTGGGTCACGAGCAACGGCGCCTGGCTCTGGGGCAACGCGCCCTTCATCGAAGAGCAGCCGGTGGGTGGACAGTACGTGCGCGGCGTCTTCGGCGATCGCTTCTACGCCCGGCATGTCGCCAGCGGCGGGCTCGAGGCGCGCTTCTCGCTGACTCGCGACGTCTACAAGGTCGGCGGCTTCGCGGATGTGGCCGTCTTCGGCCAGCTCGACCGGGACGGTGGCCATGAACACCCCGCGGTGGTCGCCAGCACCGGACCGAGCTTCCACGTGCTCATCGCCGACGCCTTCCAGTTGGATCTCTATTACGCCATCGGGCTCACCGGCGACGGCAAGGTCGACCGGGGCTTCACGGCGTCGCTCAAGCAGGCCTTCTGACATGCCCCCCAAGCCCCGCGTCTGGCGCGAGCGCGTGCTGTTGTTCGCCGCCTACGTGGCGATCCTGGCGGCCTTCCCCGTCAACACGCCGTTCGACTCGAAGCTCACCCCGCTCACCACTGTCTCCCTGCTGCGCGAGGGCAACCTCACCCTGGACGAGTACGCCCCCACCTTCGAGAAGTACCACCACGGCGTCTACGAGCAGGACGGCCACGTCTACAACTTCTTCCCCCTCGGGCCCTCCCTGGCGGCGCTGCCGCTGGTGGGGCTCACGGAGCTGACCGTCCGGGTGTGCACGCCGCTCGGCCAGCTGCACCCGTCGCTGGCTCGGCCCCTGGAGCGCTGGCGCTCGCTCTACGACACCACCGGGGACATCAACCTGGAGACCTGGAACGATGCGCAGCGCCTCATCGCCTCGGTGCTCGTCGCGCTGGCGGGCGTGGTGATGTACGGGGTGGGCACGCTGAAGCTGTCCCGCCCTCGCGCCCTGCTGCTGGCCACCGTCTTCATCTTCTGCACCCCTGCCCTGTCCACGGCCAGCCGCGCGCTGTGGCAGCACGGGCCTTCCATTCTCTGCCTGTCGCTGGTGCTGCTGTGTCTGGTGAAGGCCCAGATGGAGCCTCGGTGGGCCGGGTGGGCCGGGCTGCCGCTCGCGCTCTCCTACGTCATGCGGCCCACCAACAGCCTCTCGGTGCTGCTGCTGTCCGCCTATGTCCTGTGGACCCATCCCCGGCAGGCGCTGAAGTTCTTCGCGGGCGCGCTCGCCGTGGCCGTGCCGTGGTGCGCGGTGAACCTGGCCCACTATGGCGAGCTGCTGGCGCCCTACTACCACTCGGATCGCCTGGAGACGAACACCGCCCTCTTCAGCGAGGCGCTCGCCGGCAACCTCGTCTCCCCCGCGCGCGGGCTGCTGGTGTTCACCCCCGTGGTGTTGCTGAGCTTCTGGGGCCTGGTGCTGGAGCTCCGAGCGCGGACCTTCACCCGGCTGCACGCGTTCCTGCTGGCCGTGGTGGTGCTGCACTGGCTGGCCATCTCCACCTTCCCCCACTGGTGGGCCGGGCACTCCTACGGGCCGCGCTTCTTCACGGACATGGTGCCCTACCTCGTCTTCTTCCTGGTGCCGGTGGTGCGCGCGCTCGGCTGGAGCGGAGCGGGGGCGCGGCGCTCACTCACGGCCACCTTCGCGGTGCTGGCGCTGGTCAGTCTGTCCATCCACATCCATGGCGCCAGCTCCCGCAAGGTTTACCAGTGGAACAGCACTCCCGTGGACCTGGACTTCCACCCGGAGCGGCTGTGGGATTGGACGGATCCTCAGTTCCTGGGCCGGCGACCTTGAGCTCACCATGCGTCCCTTCTCTTTCTTGCTGTGCGTGACCCTGCTGGCGGGGTGTGAACGTGGAAACGATCTGCACCGCTACTCCGGGCGGGTGCTGCGGGTCGGCATCACAAACTCCTCGGGAGGGTTTCTGGCGACGCTCGTCCGGAACAAGCCCGAGTCGGGCTGCCTCCAGCTCCACCCCGAGGTGACGGCCACCTTCGACGGCATTCCCCTCCAGGTGTTCCCTGGAGCTCCCATCATCGATCCGGATCTCTGCAACAGTCCCGACTCGCCGCCGGCCTTCACCGGCAGGCTGGATCCCCAGCTGTTCCTCGGAGCGCCGAGGAATGGGGTGATGGAGATTCGTGATGGCGACGAGAGCATCATCGCCGAGTTCCGCAACTTCTTCGGGCGGCACACCTTCGCGCAGCTCAACCCGCCTCCGTCCGTGAAGCCGGGCGAGGAGCTCTTCCTCCCGTGGGATCCGCCCACGGATGATCTCTCGGTCATCGAGAAGGTGACTTTGCTCGAAACGGACGTGCCGGCGAGACCTGAAGCGGGCGGGGTGCGCTTCACCATCCCCTCGGACACACCCACGGGCCGCGTGAAGGTCATCGTCCGAGGCTCGGACATTCCCGTGGAGCGCTGCGAAGGCGTGGCCGGCTGCACCGCGGACTCCCTGCTCATCCTCGACAGGTCCACGCTGGTGAACGTCCAGCCCTGAGCCTGGCGGCCACTGCCGAGTCAAGTGGATCCTGGGGCTCGGGATTTCCTGAAGAACCGGCAGCAAGATCCCTCCTCGCTGCCTGGCCGCTTCATTCCCGTGCGATCGTTCCGCTCCATTGGAAAAAGGAACTGCCGGGTCCTGGTTCCCGCCCGCCGCGCCGCATGACAGACTGCGCCGCTCTCCGCAGCCGACTCGCGGAGTCCCGGGTGACCTTCCGAATGAGCGAACAGGCCAACGCGCGCGGGGAAGTCTCCAAGAGCCCCTCGAAGCGGGACATCCTCGAGCGAGCCTGGTCCAAGTACTGGTACTTCGCGCAGGAGGCGCTGCCGGCCCGGGTGGAGGAGCTGCTGCGGCTGCTGCCCGCCGCGCGGACGTACGGCATCGCCGCTCCGCTGGAGAACTTCCTCAAGCGCCACACGGGCGAGGTCGTCTCCATCACCATCGACGCCTCCACCGTGAGCCCGGATCGCGGGGCCGACTCGCTGCGGTGGACGCGCAAGCTCATCTCCGCGTGCACGGCGGATCCGCACGGCGGCGAGCAGTTCTGCATCCCCGCGCTCCCGCAGCCGTACATGGGGTGGCTGCAAGGAGACTCGCTGCTGCGGGGCTTCTCCTCCTCGTGGGAGGGCTCGCTGTACGGCGCGTGGCTGAACCAGTACCTGGATGATCCGTTCGCCTCGCTCGGCTTCGTGCGGGCCCGGGTGCTGCTGGAGAAGCTGCACCGGCGCCCGGTGCGCCCGCCGGACTTCTCCCGAGCGCTGCGCCGGTTCCGGGCGTACCTGCGGCTCACCCTGCCCAAGGGGAGCCTCATCCCCACCACGGCCCAGCTCGAGCGGTTCGCCGACGAGCACCTGGAGCCCCGCTTCGATCAGTACCGCGAGTTCCTGATGCCCATCGCCGAGCGCGACAGCGGCGTGTTCACCTGGGAGTCCAAGTACGGGTGAATGGGCCGGGCCTGGGCGCTACGGCAGCTGACACAAGGGTTGCGGCCACACCGGAACGAAGAGTCACGCTGCGTCCGTGCCGCAGTTGGATGCTGCGCCGAGCTACACCTCCTTGAACTTCGCCCCCGTGGTCCCTATGCGCTCTAGGGCCTCCTTGATCTCCTCTGCGACAATGAGGGCCACGGTCCATCCCCAGGTGCGGAAGACCTCGGCGTCACCCACCTTCGAGGGGTCGATCCCCATGCGATAGACGGCCCGGTACTGCCCCGTCTTCTCTGGTCGACCGTCCTCCGGCCTCCAGTACCGAACCTCTCCAGAAGCCTTGTCATCAATGCACCGGACAAGGCGGGTGGCGTTCAGGATGCAAAACTGATCCGGTTGCCCATCGATCCCCACGGGGATGATCTCCACGTCGTTCGGAGCCATCTCCGCGAGAAGGGATGCCACCCTGACGTGGACGACGGGGATACTGAAGGCTGCGTGCGAGAAGCCGAGGGGAGTGCCGGGTTTCTTGATCGGGATCTGAACATGGCCCTTGAACCGGGCAGGCTCTCCCACCCTGAACTGCCAGGGGTCTTCGAGCGGATGGCCGTTCTGGTCAAGGGGATGGCCCAACTCCCAACGCCCCGGCAGGTAGACATCGTCTGCCAGATCGAAGTACCGCTTCGGCATAGGTTCCCTCTTACCGTCATAGGTCCCGGGTCACCAGCCGGTTGAGCCATGTACCCGGTGTGGAGATCTCCTCGGCCAACGCGCGAAGCTCTGCTTCCAGTGCCTGCCTGCACCTCTGAACAGTCCGGCACCCGGTCGTTGCTTCATCCAGCCGCCTGTAGACCTCCTCGTGATACTCCTGTGGGTGGGGACCAACGTGGCCCCTGACGCGCACCTTGTTCGCCGGATCGTCCAACGACATGCCTGCTCGGTCGAAGATGTCCTGGAAGCGGGGCGTCCATGGTCCACCACTGTGGGTGGCATCAGTCCACTTGTCGGTGGCGATGTGGTGCTCGGGCCCCTCCACGTCCACCGGCCTGAAAGCCGCCCCGCTCAGGCTCTGGGCTGTCGCAGCGACCGCATTGGGGGCCAGAGCGATGGAGACCGTATCGGCCGTCACGGCCACCACTTCCACCTGCGCCACCTCCGTCAGTTGGATTCCCACCCGTGCCGCGCCCGCCACTGATGCTTGTGCCGAGCCGGGCAGCGTGGGCACCTTGGCCGAGAAGCTGGCGGCCGTCTGACCGATGGCGACCGTGAGCAGCAGGGCGAATGCCCGCGCCGCATTCTTCCCCATCACCTTGCCGTACTTCTTCCCGGCCTCGCGGATCGCCGCGAACGCGGTGGCGTGATCCAGTTCCTCCACCAGCCGCCGCCAGCCCTGGATGAGCGTCCAGAACGTGTCCACTCCGATGTAGCAGACGAAGCTGGCCGTGAGCACCGTCGCCAGCCCCTTGGAAAACACCGGTTCGGGCACCAGCCACATGGCCGCGTAGATCGCCATCGTCCAGTAGAGCGAGGCCTTGATCGCCTCCGGGTCGGCCATGTCCTTGAAGGACTCCATCATCTCCGGGACGATCTCTTCGATGGCGAAGGACATGCCGAGGGCATAGCGGCCATCCCCGGTGAGGATGGGGCTGTTCATCAGCGCCTTCCGGCAATCCCCAGGCTTCCCGAGGGCCGCGCAGAACCGCAGGTACTCCTGGGTCACTCGCGCATCCACCTCGGCCCACTGCGAAGCCGAGGGCGGCCCGTCCAAAGGAACGACACCCTCGCGCTGAGTGTACCGGTACCAGCCATTGCGCGGAGGGACCTCGAACAGTTCCCTCGCGGCCTTTTCGGGGTTGAGCGAGGGCCTCTTCTGCCGAATCTCCTTCGCGATGGCTCGTATGAACTCTTCCTTCTCCAACTCCACCGGCTTGACATCGTCTGTGCGGGGGACGTGGATGAGGGGCTGGCCCTGTCCCGTGTCGAGGCGTACCACGCGCGAGGGGCTGCACGTGGTGGACAGGGCCAAGAGCAAGGCCGCGACGACCAGACGCCGAGGAGCCACGAGACGCCCTCCAGTTCGAAGAGGGTTCGAGTCTACGGGCAGGGCACTCCAGAGACGATGACGCCCCAGGTTCTATACGCATCCCACCATGGGAGAGTGAGGCTGCCCGGCATACCCTTCACGGCGCTACGGCAGCTCGGGCAGCCGCTCCTTCAGCGAGGGGAGCCGGATCCGCTCGTCCCTCATTCGCTGATCGAACACGAAGTCCTCCGTGGGCTCCACCTGCCAGCGGCCTCCGTGACGGGCGTTGAGCGCACGGGCGATCTCGTAGAAGGTCCACCGCTCGTTCGAGTCGAGCATGTAGAGCCCCGGCTCGGCCTGGGAGAGCGCGTGCAGGGCCCGCACCGTGTCGTCCAGCATCGAGCAGGCCGGGTACCAGCGCGTGCTCACGCGCGCCCGGCCCTCCTGGCGCATCTTGTCCTCCAGGAAGGCCACCATGTTGTTGCCCGTGGGCTCCTCGCCAATCTGCCAGCCCAGCCGCACCACCCGCGCCTCGGGGTTCTGATGGAAGACGCGCTCCTCGGCCCGGCGCTTCTCGTAGCCGTAGCCCTCGGCGGCGTCCGGCTGTGAGTCCCGCGTGAAGGGGCCTCGCGCATCGTTCGAGAACACCATCGCCGTGCTGGAGAACACGAAGCGGATGCCCAGCGTCCGGGTGATCCACGCCAGCTCACTGGGCCACTCGTAGTTGATCAGCCAGGACTCCCCGGGCCTCCCCGTGGGCCGCGAGGCTATGGCCAGGTGGAAGAGCACCTCCGGCGCGGACTCGCGCACGAAGCGCTCCATCGCCGCGTAGTCATCCACCGGGACCCGGCTCCGGTCCCACGGAATCACGTCGAAGCCCTGCTGCCGCAGAAAGTGGGACAGGCGTGCGCCCACCGTGCCGTTCGCGCCCGTGATGATCACCCTGCTCGCCATGGTTCGCGCCTGCCGCCTCGCCGAGCGCTACCGCAGACGCCAGACAGCGGTGGAGTACGCGGGGATCGCCAGCTTCCAGGAGCCCTTCTTGCCGGGCTCGGCCGTCGCCGTCACATCCGGATCCGCGAAGAGGAGCTCCCGGGGCGCTGCGGCGAGCGTCTGGCTCACCGTGGCCGGCTCGGCGCCAAGGTTGTGGACCACGAGCACCCGCTCTCCCTCCGTCTCCCGGAGGAAGGCCACCACGGAGGGCGCCTCCTTGCTCCGAGGCAGCATCCGGACCGTGCCCAACCTCAGCGCGGGCGAGGCCCGGCGCACGTGGATGAGCAGCCGGTAGCGGTGCAGCAACGAGCCGGTGTCGCCCAGCTCCGCCGCCACGTTCTGCTTCTTCCATCCCTCCACGAGCGGCGCCCACGGCTTACCCTGGGTGAACCCACCCTTCTCCGAGCCATCCCACGGCAGCGGGCGGCGCTTGCCGGGATCGCCCTCTTCCTTCGGGCCGTTGGGCAGGCCGAGCTCCTCGCCGTAATAGAGGAAGGGCGTGCCGGGCAGCGTCAGCAGCAGCGAGGAGGCCAGCCGGATCTTCCCCTCCTGTCCATCGAGCTGGGTGGCGACGCGGAGCTGATCGTGGTTGGCCAAAAATGGCGCCTCCAGCACTCCCGGGGGATAGGCGGCGCTCAGCTCCGCCAGCTGCGAGCCGAGGCGGGCCGCATCGCCCGACTGGAGCGAGCCCAGCATCGCCTCGGCCATGGGGAAGTTGAAGAGCATGGGCAGCTCATCTCCGCCGGGCAGCCGCGCCGTGGAGCCGTAGTAGGGCACGATGTGCTGGGTATCGCTCCACACCTCCCCCACCAGCAGCGCGTCGGGGCGGACGCTGCGCACGTACGCGGAGAACTCCCTCCAGAAGGCGTGCGTCTCCGGGGTGTCGTTCTGCTGATCGCCCGGGCCCTTCTCCACGATGTGGCGGGCGGCATCCAACCGGAAGCCGTCCACGCCGCGCGAGAGCCACAGCGAGGCCAGCCGCTTCACCTCCGCGCGGACCTCGGGGTTGCGGAAGTTCAGGTCCGGCATGCCGCCCCAGAAGATGCCGTAGTAGTACGCGTCTCCCTTCTGGTGCCACGTGGCATGGCTGCCGCCCCACGGCTGCGTCCAGCCCGGATCATCCTTCCGCCACACGTACCAGTCGCGCTTGGGCGAGCTGGGCGACGACGCGGACTCCACGAACCACGGGTGGTCCACGCCCGTGTGGTTGATCACGAAGTCCAGCACAATGCGGATGCCTCGCCGGTGAGCCTCGCGCACCAGCCGATCGAAGTCCTCCTGCGTGCCGTACTCCGAGTCCACCTTCTCGTAATCCACGGTGTCGTAGCCGTGGTAGCTGGGCGACTCGAAGATGGGCATGAGCCAGAGAGCCTCGACGCCCAGATCGCGCAGGTAGTCCAGCTTCGAAGTGAGCCCGTTGAAATCCCCCACCCCATCGCCGTTGGAGTCCGCGAAGCTGCGGACGAAGACCTCATAGAAGACGGCGCCGCGCGCCCACTCGAGCTGCCAGCCACCAGGGGCCGCCGGAGCCGGTTGAGCAGGAGGAGCCGCGCTCGCGACGAATGCTCCACACAGAAGGGCCAGGGTACAGAGGGCAGGAGACCGGATCATGAGCGCGCACCTTACCCCCTTCAGGCGTAGGTGGCCGAGGTTCCGCCATGCCGTGGCTCATGCGAGGCTGCCGCGCCCATGAGCGTCCAGATCGAGAAGAGCGGCCCCATCACCACCGTCATCCTCCACCGCCCCGAGGTGCGCAACGCCGTGGACGGCCCCACCGCGCAGGAGCTCGCGGAGGCCTTCCGCGCGTTCGACGCGGATCCGGACGCGAAGGTGGGCGTCTTCTTCGGAGAGGGAGGCACCTTCTGTGCTGGCGCGGATCTCAAGGCCGTGGCCGAGGGGCGACTGCCACGGCTCTCACCCGAGGGGGACGGGCCCATGGGCCCCTCGCGCATGGTGCTGAGCAAGCCGGTGATCGCCGCCGTCTCGGGTCATGCCGTCGCGGGCGGGCTGGAGCTGGCGCTCTGGTGTGATCTCCGCGTGGCCGAGGAGGATGCGGTGCTCGGGGTCTTCTGCCGCCGCTGGGGCGTGCCGCTCATCGACGGAGGGACGGTGCGGCTGCCGCGGCTGATCGGCCTGTCGCGCGCCATGGATCTCATCCTCACCGGGCGTCCGGTGTCCGCGCAGGAGGCACTGGGCATGGGGCTCGTCAACCGGGTGGTGCCCCGCGGTCAGGCCCGCCAGGCGGCCGAGGCCCTGGCCCGGGAGCTCGCCGCCTTCCCCCAGGCGTGCATGAACGCGGATCGCCGGTCCGCCTACGAACAGTTCGGCCAGCCCCTGGAGGCCGCGCTCCTCCAAGAGTTCGCCGGAGGCATCCAGGTCCTCCACTCGGAGTCCATCGCCGGCGCCCAGCGCTTCGCCCAGGGTGCGGGCAGGCACGGCTCTTTCGAATAGGCCCGACTGGCGCTCCAAGGCCCCTTGCAACCTTGGCACCCCACATATACTCTATATGCCGTAGACCTCATGAACTTATATAAATAAGGTCTTCGGCCACATGGACAGTCTCGATTACCGCATTGTGGACATGCTGCAGCGCGACGGGCGGGCGACCCAGTTGGAGATCTCCCGCTCGATCGGCCTGTCGCAGCCCGCGGTGGCCGAGCGCATCCGCAAGCTCGAGGAGCGCGGCGTCATCCTTGGCTACACGACCCGGGTGGACGCATCGAAGCTCGGCAAGGACATCACCGCCTTCATCGGGGTGACCATCGAGCACCCCAAGTTCTTCGAGGGCTTCGCCAAGAAGGTCATGGCCTTGCCCGAGGTGCTCGAGGCCCACCGCGTCGCCGGGCAGGACTCCTACATCCTCAAGGTGAGGACGGCGAACACGAAGACGCTGGATCAGCTCCTCGTGGAGACGCTGCGCACCATCTCCGGGGTGACCCGGACGCACACCACCATCGTTCTGACGTCCATCAAGGAGGAGACGCACGTCCAGGTCTCCGCCGAGTTGCTGAAAGGAGACTGATCGTGACCCTCGCCACCAGCACGAAGCTCGTAACTCCTCCCGTCTCCCTGCCACTGGCGCAGCGCATGTCGCGGATGAAGACCTCCGCCGTGCGGGAGATCCTCAAGGTGGCCGAGCGCCCCGACATCCTCTCGTTCGCGGGCGGGCTGCCGGCCCCCGAGCTGTTCCCGGTGGAGGCCATCGCCCGGGCGCACGCCGAGGTGTTCGCCAAGGAAGGCCCCGCGGCCATGCAGTACAGCACCACCGAGGGCTACGGCCCGCTGCGCGAGTGGATCCGCGAGTACAACGCCGAGCGCGGCCTGCACACCTCCGTGGAGCAGGTGCTGATCACCGCCGGCTCGCAGCAGGGCATCGATCTGGTGGCCAAGGTGATGCTGGATCCGGGCGACGTGGTGGTGGTGGAGAACCCCAGCTACCTGGCGGCGCTGCAGAACTTCGACGGGTACCAGGCCCGGATCGAATACGTGGGCAGCGATGATCAGGGCATGCGGGTGGACGAGCTGGAGGCGCTGGCCGCCAGGTGCAAGCCCAAGCTCATCTACATCGTCCCCAACTTCCACAACCCCAAGGGGACCACGCTGTCGCTGGAGCGGCGGCACGCGCTGGTGCGCTTCGCGCAGCGTCACCGCGTGCTGATCCTCGAGGACAACCCGTACGGCGAGCTGCGCTTCCGGGGCGAGGCGCTGCCGTCGCTGGCCTCGCTGGATGACATGGGCGTGGTGGTGCAGCTGGGGACGTTCTCGAAGACGCTGGCGCCCGGGCTGCGCATTGGCTGGGCGGTGGGCTCGCGGGAGCTGACGCGCAGCCTCACCATCGTCAAGCAGTCCACGGATCTGCACACCGCCACGCTGGCGCAGCGGGCCACGGCGAAGCTGCTGTCCTGGTTCGACTACAACAGCCACCTCGCCCAGCTGCGCGCCACGTACGGGCAGCGCTGCCAGGCGATGATCGACGCGCTCGAGGCGCACATGCCCGAGGGCATGCGGTGGACGAACCCGGATGGCGGCATGTTCCTGTGGGCGGAGCTGCCTCGCGGGCTGAGGGGAGAGGACATTCTCCCGCGCGCCATCGAGCAGAAGGTGGCGTTCGTGCCGGGCAGCCCGTTCTTCGCCGCCAACCCGAAGGCCGAGTGCATCCGCCTGAACTTCTCCAACCGCCCGCCCGAGCTGATTGAGGAGGGCATGCGGCGGCTGGCCTCGGTGCTGGCGGCGCAGTAGGCCACTGCCCTACCCCCAGTCGTTCCAGGCAGTTGCGAGCGGGGGGCCGTTGCTCACTTCCCGTCGACGAGAAGTGAAAGCACGGTTTCGTTGGCCGGAAGTCAGCCATCCCGCCTACTGGCTGAAGTGGTGAGCCCGGCCTCTTGACTGGTGCACAAACGCCTCTGGCTCCTCTTCCAGAAGAGGAGCAAGTTCGTTAGCTCCGCGCGGACACTCCCTGAGCAACAGGGGCCAGTGCTCACGGGCAGACGGTGGCACTGCCGCTGCGCTGCTCTTCATCTCGCCTGGAGGAAGTCATGAGCCGTACCGAGTCCACCGGGGCTGTGCCCTCCCTGGCTGAGCGGGTGGCGTCGCTGAAGACCACCGCGAAGCCCTCCTCGATTCAGTTCGAGCCTCCCGTGGGACGCGAGGTCCTCGCGTGGGACCCCGTCAGTGGCTGGCGTGGACAGGTCCTGATGTTCGCCTCGAACAACTATCTCGGCCTCTGGGCGCACCCTCACGTCAGCGAAGCCGTCCAGTCGGCCATCAGCCGGTTCGGCACGGGGGGAGGCGGCTCGCCTCAGGTGACCGGCCGCTACACCCCTCAGCGAAGGTTGGAGGAGAAGTTCTCGGAGCTCCGCAAAGCCGAGGCCACCATGCTCTTCAACAGCGCCTATGCCGCCAACCTGGGGCTGGCCAGCGCCCTGGTGGGCGGGCCGGATGTGGCGCTCGTGGACGCGGACATCCACACCTCGTTCATGGATGGGCTCCTCCTGGGGAGAGGCACCACCCTCAAGCTGGCGCACAACCAGGCGGCTGATCTGGAGGAGAAGCTCCGGCTGGCCAAAACCCGCTCGGGCGGAAGCGTGGTGGTTGCCGTCTCGGGGCTCTACGGGCTCGATGCCACACTGGCGCCGCTGAACCGGATCGCTCCGGCCTGTACCCGGGCGGGGGCCTACCTCGTGCTCGATGATGTGCACAGCATGGGCACCCTGGGAGAGCATGGCCGAGGTGCCGCCGAGCACTTCGGCGTGGAGGAGCAGGTGGCGCTGACCGTCACCTCGTTCAGCACCCTCTTCGGTGTCGCGGGAGCCGCCGTCTCCGGGCCCGCGGATCTGATCGAATATCTGCGGCTGCGGGCTCACTCCTTCACCAACTCGACGGCGCCTTCTCCGCTGGTGGCGGAGACGGTGCTCGCGGGCCTGGAGGTGATGGAGCGGGAGCCCGAGCGGTTGCGGCAGCTGAAGCAACACGCCGCGGCCTTGAAGGCCGGCCTGGCCGCACAGGGCATCGCCGCCACCGTCGCGGGGGGCATCGGGATCATCCGCGTGCCGCCCGGAATGGACGTGGACTGGGCGCGCGAGTTCTTGCTGCGCGCGGGTCTCTACGTCCACTACCTGCCGCACCCGGCCGTCCCACGCCATGAGGAGCGCTTCCGGGTGAGCCTGTCCGCCATGCACCGCCCCGAGGATATCCAGCGGCTCATCGCGTGCATGGCCCAGGTCTGGCGCACCGCCGCGCCCGCCAGCGCCCCCCACTGACGCCCTGGGAAAGAGGGGGAGCTCGTTACGCGCGCCGTGGGAAGGGCGGCTCCCGATAGGTCGCGGAGATCGCGTCGAACTGCTCGAGGATGGGATAGGAGGGCAGCTTCGCGGAGCCCATGATGCGGCCCAGGTTCTCCGGAGCAAAGAACTCGTAGGTCATCAGCGTGTCGCTGTAGACGGCCGCGAAGTCATCCGCCCACTCCTGGTTCGTGCTGAGCGCGGCGATCAGCTGCAGTTGCTCGCGCTTCATCGGCTGCATGGTGGCCATGTCCGTCACGAAATCGAAGTACGGCGCGGAGTCGGCATGCCGCCTGGTGGCGTACTCCTGGAGCGCCGCGTCGAGCGGCTTGGCGCCGCTGAGCCCCTCGTGGACCGTGGCCGAGAGCAGCTCCGCATCGCGGAAGGCGTGCGTCATGCCCATCGCCGTACACTGGTCCTTGTTGTACGCCGCGTCGCCCGCCAGCAGCCAGCCGGGGCCCGCGGCATGCCGCATGTAGTTGGGCTGGTCCGCGGTGCCCATGAAGCGCTCTTCGCGCTTGCCCTGGGTGCGGGCCAGCTCGGCGATCTCCGGCGAGACGAACGCCAACCCCTTGAAGTAGTTCTCCTCGATGTCCGCCTTGAAGTCGCCGAACCACGCGGCCGGGCCGAAGACGAGCAGCTGCATCAACCCGTCGCTGGTGGGGAAGAACGAGAGCGACATGCGCCCGCGCTGCTGCATGGTGGCGGGGTGGGGGATGCCGCTGAAATAAGCGTAGTACGCGAACGTGCAGTCGGACTTCTCGGCCAGGTTGGGGACCTTGAGCGTTCGGGCGACGAACGAGTGCCGTCCATCAGCGCCGATCACCACGCGCGCCTTCTCGGTGACGGGCGCTCCGCTCACCACGTCGCGCCCCTTGATGCCCACGACGCGGTCGCCCTCGAACAACAGCTCGTCGACGGTGAACTCCGTTCGCACCTCGGCTCCGGCCTCGGAGGCGGCTCGGAGGAGGATGTCATCCAGGACGACGCGGCGCGGCGCGCAGAACTTGCGGATGGCGTGCGCATCCCCCTCGCCGTGGGCCTGCGCGAAGCGGCGCCGGATGCGCTCCAGGGTGGGCGCGCCGCCGCCGGGGATCCCGTCGATCAGGGTCGCGACGCGATCGAACGAGGGCGTGCGCGAGAGCACCTTGTCCAGCACGCCCCAGCGATTCAGGTACGACGTGCCTCGCGGGTGGAAGAAGTGCGTGGAGAGGGTGTCGCTCGGGAAGCGTGCGCGATCGACGAGCAACACCTTGTGGCCCTTCCGGGCGAGGAGCATGGCAGCCGGTGAACCCGCGCAGCGCGCGCCGATCACGATAGCGTCGTACATCTTTGGGGCCTCCGCGAGTCTAGGACGGTGCTCGCGGCGGCATTGTCGAGCGCCACGCGGCCCACCGCAAGAGGGGCGCCTCTCGGTCAGCGTGCCGCGGCCAGCTGTCGCAGCGCCTGCTCGAAGGCCTCCGGCGGCTGGCCGCCCTGGAGCACGTGGCGATCGTCGATGATCACCGCCGGCACGGAGTTGATCCCCAGCTTGAGGAAGCGGTGCTCGCGCTCGCGCACCTCGGCGGCGTAGGTGTCGCTGGCGAGGATCTCCCGCGCCCGGGCCGCGTCCAGCCCTACCGAGCCAGCCACGCGCACCAGCACCTCGTGGTTGCTGGGGTCCTGACCGTCGGTGAAATAGGTGCGGAAGAGGGCGCGCTTGAGCTCGCGCTGGCGGCCCTCTTGCTCCGCCCAGTGCAGCAGCCGGTGCGCGTCGAAGGTGTTGTAGATGCGGCCGCGCTTGCCGAAGTTGAAGGTGAAGCCCACGGTCGCGCCACGCTCGCGGATGACCTCGCGGTTGGCATGCGCATGCTTGGGGGGCAGGCCATACTTCTGCAGCATGTACTCGTCGATGTCCTGGCCGCTGGCGGGCATCTTCGGGTTGAGCTCGAAGGGCTGGAGGTGCAGCTCGATCTTCACCTCATTGCCCAGGCGCTTGAGCGCCTGCTCGAGCGAGTGGAAGCCGATGCAGCACCAGGGACACACCACGTCGGAGACGACGTCGATCTTCATGAGTACGAACCCCTCGTAACCATCTTTCGATTGGCAAGAAGCTAAAGAGTGTACACCATGCATTGCTCAGAGCTGGAGCTCGAACAGCCGCACATCCGCGGCGTCTCCGGGCATCCGCACCATTCGTTGAAACTGGAAGCCCAGCTTCTCGAGGAGCTTGATCGAGCTGGTCAGCCGGTCCGTGTCGAGAATCATCAGGGCGCTACCTTCTCATTCCTCCGGCAGGAGCTCCCGGCTCATGACGGGCTGGCGTCTTTCTCGCTAAGCTCCAGCCTGTACCAACGGCCGGGACCCAGCAACCACGAGGCGCTGGCGCAGGCCGCCGCCAAGAGTTGATCCGTCTCATGCCAAAGCGAATCCTGACCGTCCTGGGGCACCCCAACCTGGAGAGCTACTGCGCGGCATTGCACGAGGCGTTTGCCTCTGGCGCGGAGTCCGCGGGGGCCAACGTGCAACGCCTGCGGCTCTCCGAGCTGTCCTTCGATCCCATCCTGAAGAAGTCCAAGGCCTTGCAGCAGCCGCTGGAGGCGGATCTGCTCAAGGCCCAAGAGCAGATCCGCTGGGCGGAGCATCTGGTGTTCGTGTACCCGGTCTGGTGGGGAAACTGTCCGGCCCTGATGCAGGGCTTCTTCGACCGGGCGCTGGTGCAGGGCTTTGGCTTCCGCTACACGGACGAGCAGCTCTTCTGGGACAAGCTGCTGACGGGCCGGACGGCGGAGGTCATCGCCACGCTGAACGCCCCGGTCTGGTACTACCGCTGGGTGCTGCGCGATTCCGGGATCCGCTCGCTCACCGGGCCGACGCTGGCGTTTTGCGGCATCAAGACCACGCGCATCACCCGCATTGGCCCCATCAAGCACTTCAAGGACACGCGCCGGCGGCGCTGGCTCGAGAAGGCGCGGCAGCTCGGCGCCGCCGCGGCCCGGTGACCGCGGCGGCGCTCTCCCCTGCGCTCAGTTCGCGGCGGCGTGCCCCAGTCCTAGGAAGGCGCGCGTCCGCTCGTGCTGGGGGTGGGCCAGCACGTCGTTCGGTTTCCCCTCCTCGATGATGTGCCCGCCGTGCAGCACCAGCACCCGGGACGCCAGCGCCTGCGCGAAGCGCATCTCGTGCGTCACCGTCACCATCGTCAGCCCCTCGTCCCGCAGCCGCTCCAGCAGGGCCACCAGATCCCCTACCCGCTCGGGATCCAGCGCGCTCGTGGGCTCGTCCATCAGCAGCGCCTCGGGCTCCATCGCCAGCGCCCGGGCAATGGCCACCCGCTGCTGCTCGCCTCCGGACATCTCCGCCGGGTACGCGCCCTCGCGGTGGGACATGCCCACCTTGGCCAGCAGCTCCCGGGCCCGCTCGGTCGCCTCCTTCGCGCTCTGGCCCTTCACGTGGACGGGGGCCTCGATGACGTTGCCCAGCGCCGTGCGGTGCGCGAACAGGTACCACTGCTGGAACACGAAGCCCACCCGCCGCCGGATGTCCCAGAGCTGCGAGGCGTGCACCCTCCCCCGCCCGGGCTCGAGCGCGCAGCCCCCCACGCGCACCGAACCACCGTCGAAGGACTCCAGCCCGTTGAGGCACCGCAGCAGGGTGCTCTTGCCGCCGCCCGAGGGCCCCACCAACGCCACCACCTCACCCTTGGCGAAGGTGGCGCTGATGCCATCCAGCACGGTCCGGCCCGCGTAGCGCTTGGTCAGCTCTCGTACCTCGATCATGCCCGCTCCAGCTTCGCCTCGAGCGTTCGCGCGAGGCGGGACAAGGGGTAGCTCATCGCCAGGTACAGCACCGCGCACAGGGCTCCTGGCAACAACCAGCTGCGCACATCCACCGCGGTGATCGTCATGCGCTTGGTCAGCTCCACCACCGAGATGACCGACACCAACGAGCTGTCCTTGAGCAAGGCGATGAAGTCGTTGGTGACTCCGGGCAAGGCCACACGGAAGGCCTGGGGAATCACCACCCGCCTGAGCGCAAGCCGGGTCGTCATGCCCAGCGCCAGCGCCGCCTCCATCTGCCCCTTGGGCACCGCGAGCATGCCCGCGCGGTACACCTCCGCCTCGTAGGCCGCGTAGTTCAGCCCCAGCCCCAGGATGGCGGCGCTGAGCGGACCCAGCCGCAGCACGCTCGCCAGCCCGTAGTAGAGGACATAGAGCTGCAAGAGCACGGGCGTGCCCCGGAGCAGCTCCACGTAGGCCGTGGTGAGCGTGCCCATCCACTTCGGCCCATAGAGCCGCCCCAGCGCCAGCATCATCCCCAGCGGGATGGCCAGGACCATGGCCCCCACCGAGACCAGCAGCGTCAGCAGCGACGACTGGAGGAAGAGCAGCACCTGGTTCCAGTCCAGGCGCGCCGTGGTGCTCGTCTGGGACAGCAGCTCGCGCGTCTGCTCCTGCGACCAGTCCACCATGCGCTGCTCCGCGGCGTTGTCGACGTTCCAGCGGCGGAAGATCTCCCGCAGCTCCCCCGAGCGGGCGATCCGGCCCAGGGCGTCATCCAACGCCTGGCGCAAGTCGTCCTCTCCGGGCCTCACGGCGATGGCGTAGTAGCCCTCGGCCACGTCGCCCACCACTCGCAGGCCGGGGCGAGGCATGCCGTAACGCTGCGCGATGATGTCGTCCATCAGCACGGCGTCCAGCCGGCCCTGCTCCAGATCGATGTACGGCTCCTGAACACCCTCGTAGGGAATGGCCTGCGCCCCGCTGCGCAGCAGCAGCTCCCACGCCTGGGAGTTGGAGAGCGTCCCCACGCGGCGCCCGCGCAGCGACTCCAGCCCGGTGAGGGCCGAGTCGGTGCGCCGTGCCATCAGCCGGAGGTGGAACAGGTAGTAGGGGCGCGTGAAGAGCACCCGGCCGGCTCGCGCGGGGGTGATCTCCATGCCGTTCATCGCCACGTCGAAGGAGCCGCCTCGCTCCAGCGTGGGGATGAGGCTGGACCAGTCGTTCTGGACGAACTCGGCGCGCACGCCCAGCTCACGGCCCAGGGCGTCCGCCAGCTCCACCTCGAAGCCTCGGTACTTGCCGGGGTGCTCGGGGTCCTCCATGGCGTAGGGCTCTCCGCCCTGCGCATCCGCCCCCCAGCGGAGCACGCCCGCGCGCTGCACGCGTTCGAGCCCCGAACCCTCCTTCTGGCCGCAGGCCGTCAACCACACCAAAACTCCCAGCGCCAGGCAGGCACGGGAGAACAGGGAAGCGCATCGGGGCCACAGAGGAGGTTTGTCGATCATGTCATGCAGTCGGTCACGTCATGCAGGGAGCAAGCAGGCTCACCAATAAAGCAAATGGGCGCGCACTTCCAGTGGTGGTTCAGCCCAGCTCAGGAACCCGTGCCTCCGCGGGCCCTGGCATGAGCCACGCCTGGGCGTGTGTTAGGGAGTATTGCCTCCCCCCACCTCTCGGATTAGGGGAGAGCCGCACGCCATGGCCACGCACGCTCGCTTCCCTCACCCCTTCCTGCCCACCACTCGCGCCGACATGAAGGCGCGGGGCTGGGACCAGCTCGACATCATCATCGTCAGCGGGGACGCATATGTGGACCACCCCGCCTTCGGGCCCGTGCTCATCGCCCGCTTCCTCGAGGGCCGAGGCTTCAAGGTAGGCATCATCTCCCAGCCTGACTGGCACTCGGCCGAGCCCTTCAAGGCGCTCGGCCCGCCACGGCTCTTCTTCGGGGTGGCCGCCGGCAACCTGGACTCGATGCTCAACCGGCTCACGGCGCAGAAGAAGAACCGCTCCGAGGACCAGTACAGCCCCGGCGGGCGGACCAACTGCCGGCCGGACCGCGCCACCATCGTCTACGCCCAGCGCTGCCGCGAGGCCTACCCGGACGTTCCCATCGTCCTGGGGGGAATCGAGGCGTCGCTGCGGCGCATCGCCCACTACGACTACTGGAGCGACAAGGTCCGCCGCTCCATCCTCTTCGACGCCAAGGCGGATCTGCTCATCTTCGGGATGGGCGAGCGCCCGGTGTGGGAAGTGGCCGACCGGATGCGCCGGGGCGATCGCATCGAGCAGATCCGGGACGTGCGCGGCACCGCGTACCTCATCAACGACGCGGAGATGAAGGCGCTCGAGGCGGACCCGGCCCGGCGCGCGGCGGATCGCAAGCCGGTGGTCCTCCCCTCCTACGAGGAGGTCATCGCCGACAAGCGCGCCTTCGCGGTGATGTCCCGCGACTTCCAGATAGAGACCAACCCCGGCAACGCGCGCCCGCTGGCGCAGCGCCACGGCAACCGCGCCATCTACATGAACCCGCCGGCGCAGCCGCTGGAGGACGGGGTGGGCACCGCGGAGGGCGCGGTGGCGATGGACGAGATGTACGACTTGCCGTTCAACCGCGTGCCCCACCCCATGTACCAGGAGCGCATCCCCGCCTACGACACGGTGAAGCACTCCATCGTGCTGATGCGCGGCTGCTTCGGCGGGTGCACCTTCTGCTCCATTACCGAGCACGAGGGCCGCGTCATCCAGAGCCGCTCGGCCGAGAGCGTGCTGCGCGAGGTGCGGGAGCTGCGGCGGATGGGAGACTTCCGCGGCACCATCACGGATCTCGGTGGCCCCACGGCCAACATGTACAAGCTCAAGTGCAAGAGCGAGGCAATCGAGAGCAAGTGCCGCAAGCTCTCCTGCGTGCACCCCGGCGTCTGCGAGAACCTGCAGACGGACCACGGCCCGCTGATCGAGCTGATGCGCGAGGTGCGCCAGGAGCCGGGCGTGAAGCACGTCTTCATCGCCAGCGGCGTGCGGTACGATCTGGCCGAGCGCTCGCCCGAGTACGTGAAGGAGCTGGCGGCGCACCACGTGGGCGGGCAGCTCTCGGTGGCGCCCGAGCACGTGTCCCCGAGGGTGTTGGAGAAGATGAAGAAGCCGGGCATCGAGAGCTTCGAGCGCTTCCAGCACATGTTCGCCTGCGCCAGCGAGGAGGCGGGCAAGGAGCAGTACGACATCCCCTACTTCATCAGCGGGCACCCGGGCTCGACGCTGGAGGACATGGTGGAGCTGGCGCTGTGGCTGAAGAAGAACGGCAAGCGCCCGCGCCAGGTGCAGGACTTCATCCCCACGCCGATGGCGGTGGCCACGGCCATGTACTACTCGGGGTTGGATCCGCTGAAGATGGAGCCGGTGTACACGGCGCGGGGGCTGCGCGAGAAGAAGCTGCAGAAGGCGCTGCTGCTCTACTGGAACCCCGAGCACTGGCCGCTGGCGCGCGAGGCGCTGGAGCAGGCGGGCCGCAGGGATCTGATCGGCCGAGGGCCGAACGCGCTGGTGCCCCCGGAGAGCCCCGCCGAGGCCGAGCGCCGCCGCCGGGCCGAAGAGCGCCGGACGAACTGAGCCGGGAGCGCCTCCATGCGGATCCTCGTGCTGGGTGGAGGTGTCTCGGGGCTCTCGTGCGGCCTCCGGCTGCTGGAGGCCGGGCACACCGTGGAGCTCTGGGCGCGGGAGCTGACGCCGCACACCACGTCCGATGTGGCCGCCGCCGTCTGGTACCCCTACCGGGCCTTCCCGCAGGAGCGGGTGACGGGCTGGGCTCGGCGCACCTTCGACGTGCTGAGCGAGCTGTCCGTGCACCCGGAAGCGGGCATCCAGGTGGTGCGCGGCGTGGAGCTCTTCACCGAGCCCCCGCCCGAGCCCTGGTGGGCCTCATGCGTCCCCAGCCTGCGCGCGGCCACCGGCGAGGAGCGGGTGCCGGGATACGCCCACGGCTACTCGTTCGAGGCGCCCATCATCGAGATGCCCCGCTACCTGCCCTTCCTCCAGAGCCGCTTCCGGGAGCGGGGCGGCCGAATCCACCAGCGCGAGGTGCGCTCGTTGGACGAGGCGTGGCGCGAGTCCCCGGTCGTCGTGAACTGCACGGGGCTCGGAGCGCGCACGCTGGTGGGAGACGACTCGCTCTTCCCCATTCGAGGCGAGGTGCTGCGCGTAGCGCCGCCGCCCGTTCCGGGCTTCATCTTCGACGAGAGCGAGGAGCGAGGGATCGCCTACATCATCTCTCGCGCTAACGACTGCATCCTGGGAGGGACGGCGGAGGACGGGAATGCCTCGCTCGTGCCCGATGCGGCGAACGCCGAGGCGATCCTCGTGCGCTGCCGGCGGCTCTTGCCGACGGGAGCGCGGTTCCAGGTGCTGGAGCACAAGGTGGGCCTGAGGCCGGGCCGCCCCACCGTGCGCCTCGAAGAGGAGCGCGTTGGAGTGCGCCGGGTGATCCACAACTACGGTCACGGTGGCGCGGGAGTCACCCTCTCCTGGGGCTGCGCCGAGGAAGTGGCGGCGCTCGTAGGCGCGGCAAGCTGAGCGCCAGCCACGCCGGGCTCCGCGAGTGCCCGAGGCGGATCACTCACCGCCAGCGATGACAGGTGCGGATCGCGCCGCCAGAAGTCCATGCCCATGGAGGCGGCCTTGTCCATCGAGCACACCACCAGCCGCACCTGGATGGTGAGCAGCTCGATGTCCATCAGCTTGATCTTGATATCGCCCGCGACCACCAATCCCTTGTCGAGGACGCGATCCAGAACATCCGCGAGCGTCGCTCCCTGAGTGCTCTGAACAATGCGCTGTGCCGTCATGATGCCTCCCTAGAAAAGCTTCCCCAGCGGCCCCAGGTCGAGGTTCAGGTCTTCTTCCGAGAGCCCGAACTCCACGCGGAGCCGCTCGATCTCCTCCGCCTGCCGCATCAGCGCCGTGCCCAGGCGCTCCATCTCGTCATCGGTCAGCGAACCACCCTCCATGCGACGGATGGCCTGTTTCTCCAGCAGCTCGTGCAGCAGCTTGACCAGCGTGAGCACCAGCTGCCCCAGCCCGTTCTTCAGCTTTCCCTCGTCGAGTGACAGCCGTCGCAACGGAGGCTCGACCTTCTGTTGCAGCGCCGCCTCGAGCTCCCGGCCCACGCCACTCATGTCGTCCCTCCACCAGCCGCCGGCAAGCTCTGCCCCCGCAGCGGCAGGACGATGCCCGCGCGCCGAGCCGTCTCCGGTGAGCTCAAGAGGAGCTGCAGGCCCAGGTAGACCAGGTCCACATCCGCCACGGACAACACGATGTCTCCCCGCAGCGCCACGCCCTTGTGCAGCACCCGGTCGAGCGCCTCGCACAGAGACACGGGCTCCGGCACCGCGAGCCGTCCATCGCCCTCAAGCCTCTCCTGAGCCATCTTCACTCCCTCCCTCCGTGTCACCAGCCGCTTCCCTTCGCGCGGCGATGGCATCGAGCCGGTCGAGCAGTTCCGCCTCCTGCGCCTCGAACTCCTGCTCGGAGAGCTGCCCCGCTTCGAGCCGCTGATGCAGCTCGCGCAGCCGGGCCTTGAGCTCCTCCTCTTCCTGCTCCTGCTGTTGCTCCAGAGCGTCATCGATCTTCCTGGCCACCCAGAGCAGGCCATGGAGCGACGCGACCAATAGATCATCCACGAGCAGCATCTTCACACCTGCCCAGCGCTGGCCGAGGACGCCAGCTCCGTGAAGCTGTGCGGCGCCCACGGGCCGTTGAACTCGAACGTGAAGTGGTCGTCGAAGCCCGAGGCGGCGGCCTCGACGATCGCCTCGAAAGTCCCCACCCTCTCGCGCGGCACGAGACACGCGAGGTTCATCACCTCGTGCTCTCCCCGCAGCGGATTGCGCTTCAGCTCCAACCCTTGCTCCCTCAGCACCGCCGCCACGCGCTCGGTGTGGGCGTCGCGATCGGCCTCGCGCAGCCGCTCGAACAGCTTGCCCACCTCGATCAGCTCCTCGCGGCTGACGTCGTGGCGGCCCTTCAAACGCGCCCGAGCGGCGCTGAGCTCCGGGTGGAGCGCGACGAAGTACTCGGAGAGCTCCGCCGCGCTCCACCTCACCTTGAGCTCCATCTCCACCTTCCCCGCGACCTGCGCGAGCTGCTCGAGGAACAGCTCGCGGCGCTCGCTCAGCCGGTCGCGCACCGCCTCGTCGCTCCGAGCGACAAGGCCGAACGCGGCCGGCAACACGGTGCCCTGCTCCATCAACCGCCGGAGCACGGCCTGGTGCGCCAGGAGGTGCCGACGCTCAGGCCGGAGGCGCATCCGGCTCACACGGCTCACCGCGGCGCAGACCTCTCCCGCGGTGATGCAGTAGACCTCGCCGCCCTCGACGCCAACCGGCCCCAGCCCGCCCACCCCCTGCGAGCCAGCGAGCACGGCATACAGATACGTGCCTCCTGCCTGAGCGTTCGTCATCTCCGCAGCTCCTTCAGATCAGGGTGAGTGGGCTACAGCGCCGGAGCGGGCACCGGGGCCGCGGCGCCCGCCATGATCGGGGGGATCACGCTGGACGCGGACGGCCTCGGCAGCGCGGGGCCATTGGTGGGAGGGCTCTCGATCAAGCCGATCGCCTGGGCGTAGCGCAGGTACGTATCGACCGAGGCGATGACGACGCGGGCCTCGATCGTCAGGAGCTGAATGCCCACCAGTGAGACCGTGGCCCAGGCATCGATGACGATGCCCTTGTCGAGGATGATGTTGAGCACGTCCGCCAGACTGGATGATTCGGTGGATCTCTGAATTGCCGCCATTGCTGCCTCCTGGGTGTCACCTCGTCTCCGAGGTCTCTTAGGCAGCGGGCCGCGGATGGAGCGGAACGTCTGCCATGGTTGCGACTCGTACCAGGGGGCTCCGACATGTTTTTCATTTGACAAGAATGACCGACATGTCTGGTTTGAGCGCCGATCTCAAAGACTTGCAGCAAGCGTAGACAAGCTCACAACACAACCGTGTGGAGACACTCAGTCCACGAAGTTGAAGGGAGGCCACGGGCCGCTCAGCGAGGTCTCGGGCTGATCCGCGCCAGGGCTCGAAGCCAGCGCGGCGCGAAACGCGGGCACCTGATCACGCGGCACCAGGAAATACACCGAGCACAGCACGGGCTCACCGGGCCGGGACCGAGAGAGCTCCAAGCGATGCTCCCGGCACAGGGGCGCCACCTTCGAGAGCAGGGACTGTTCCAGCGCCGCACCGTGTTCGCGCAGTTCACTCTCCGCGGAATAACGGCGCTGCCGGGCCTTGAGGTAGTCGGCGCCCGAGCGAATCGGCGGCGGCGCGGCCTCTTCGCGCACCACCGATGGGGGCGGAGGCGAGATCAGCGCCCGGACTCCCATCTCCACGCAGCCAGTGACTCGCGCGAGCACACGCAGATAGGTGGCCCGTTGCTCGCCCAGGTGCGCGCGCACGGCCGCCTCGCCGGTGAGCACGCTGCCGAAGCGCATCGGCACCACGTCGGCCACGGCGTGCTGCGACCGGATGACGCGCTCATAAGCGAGCAGGTCCGCTTGAACAGGCGCCGTCACCCGAGCCAGGTCGGCAACGGGCGACACCACGGCCACGAGCTCACCCTGCACGACTCGCAGGAGCCGGGTGCCATGCACTCCGGGCTCATCGCTCGGCACCGCCGATGAAGCGTTGGCGATGCAGTAGAGCATCAGCCCAGCGCCACCTGGGCGCGACATGGAATCTTCCTCAGCCAAGGCTCTGCTCCGGGGTCGTGTCGCCGGACTCACTCCCGATGTGCGGAGCGAAGTTGTAGGCCGGCCAGGGCCCTCGCGCGGATAGGTGCAGGCCACGAGCCAACAACTGCTCCACCAGCGGTTCGAGGCGCTTGGCCAGCTCTGCCTCGGCTCCGCGCGGAACGAGGATCGCCCAATGGAGAGCGCCTTCCAGCGCGGGATTCTCCGCGCTGCGCGAGGGAGGCCGCAGAGAGCGCCGCTCGAGCACCACGCCTTCGAGCGCCCGAGCAATCATCGCCTCCGCCTCCGGAACCCAGGCACGAGCCGCCCGCGCCGCCTCCTTCCGCAGTTTCTGCTCCATGAGGTAGCGCGTACCCCCTGACGCCGGCAGCTTCGCAACGCGCGGATCCGCGGCGAACATCGCCTCCTCGCAGACCTTGAGATCCAACCAGCCTTGGAGCGACCACTCCTCCTCGTGAGCCACCTTCTCGATGAAGGCGGAGATCCTCGCCTGCTCACGTTCGAGCAGCTCCACGAGCCGCGCCCTCGACGAGAACAGGCACCCGAAGCGCAGCGGCAGCACCGGAGAGGCGCGCATCATCTGCTCGATCACCTCTTCGTGACGCAACGCGCGAGGCCCCAGCCAGGCCAGTTCCTTCAAGTGGGCCTCGCCCGCTTCACCGGTCCACTCCTGAAGCGGAACCTCGCAGCAGATAGCGGCGATCTCCCCATGCACCTGGACTTCGAGCGGCTCCCCGCCAGCGAACCCCAGGCCGACAACCGCCTCCACCGCACTCGCGCGGGTGAAGCAGAACACGTAGAGCCCCACTTCCTCAGCCCCGTTGCTCTCTCTTGGATTCATGACCCCGGATGCTTCCACGCACCGCTGACAGGCGATGAAGTGTGTCCAGATGTCGACAGCGAGCCGCTGGCCCGACACCCGCATGACGTCTCACGGGATCGCGGCGTCACCGTAGTCCACGAGCGGAACCTCGGACGCCGAGCGTCTGCTCAGCACCTGCTCCATGCGGCATTGCTCGGGAGCCTTGTCGGGGCGCCAGCGCAGGAACTGGGTGCCGTGCCGGAAGCGCCCCTGGCTGAAGTAGTCGTACCCCACCTCCACCACGAGCCGCGTCTGCAGCGGCTCCCAGGCGCCGTCGCGCTTGCTCCAGCGGCTCGGCCCGCCCGGAGCCTTGCCCGTGAACCCCGGCCCGCCTCGGATGGACTCGAGCGGCGCGACCATCTCCTTCTTGTCCTTCGCGGAGAAGCTCGAGCAGAAGCCCACGTGGTGCAGCAGCCCCTCCTTGTCGTAGAGGCCGAGCAGCAGCGAGCCCACCCCGCTCTTCCGGTTCTCGGCCCACCGGAAGCCGCCCACCACGCAATCGGCGGTGCGCTGCGGTTTCACCTTCACCATCCCCGTGCGCTCGCCGGAGGCATAGGAGGCGGCGAGGCGCTTGGCGATCACCCCATCCATCCCGGGAGACCCGAGCCACGCCTGAGCCACCTGCTCCGAGTACGTCGCGGGCGACAGCCGGATCTGCCCCGAGGGCTCGAGGTTACGCGAGGCGAACGCCTCCAGCCTCTCGCGCCGCGTGTGCAGCGGCTTGTCGGTGAGCCGCTGCCCTCGGGTGTCCACGAGCATGTCGAACACGTAGAGGCGCGAGGGGCTCTCGGCCGCGAGCCTGGCCACGCGGCTGGCTGCCGGGTGGATCCGCATCAACAGGGCATCGAATGACAGCCCTCCGGCCTCCGGGATGACGATCTCCCCGTCGATCACGAAGCGCTTGGGCGAGAGCTTGCGCACCGCCGCCACGAGCTCCGGGAAGTACCGGCCCAGCGGCTGGCCCGCCTTGGACTGCAGCTCCACCTGGTCCCCATCGCGGTAGACGATGCACCGGAAGCCGTCCCACTTGGGCTCGTACTGCCAGAGGTCCCCGGAGGGAATCTCCCGCACGAGCTCCGCCTCCATGGGCGGATACGGGGGCGTGAGCGGCAGCTCCAGCTTCGCCCAGGATGCGGGCGCGGCGGCGGCACGAGGCGGTTTCATAGGAACCTCTCCAGCGCCACCCGTCCCTTGGAGACCAGCAGCGGCTTCCACAGGTCTCCCCGGCGCTTCACACGAGCGGGCACGTTCTTCAGGGTGAAGTCCTCGATGCGCGCCCCGGCCTCGAGCTCCTCCCAGGTGATGGGAGTGGACACGCTGGCGTGGGCCGTAGGGCGCACCGAGTAGATGGACGCGAGCGTGCGTCCCCAGGCGTTCTGGTTGTAGTCCACGAGCACTCGCCCGCGAGGACGCTTGGCGATGCGGTACTCGGAGGTGATGAGGTCCGGATACTGCCCGGCCAGCTCCTGCGCGAGCGCCTTGGCGATGGTCCACACCTGCTTCTGCGTCGGGCCACGGCGGATGGGCACGTAGACGTGCAGCCCCTTGGAGCCGGAGGTCTTCACCAGCGCCGGCATCTTCAGGCCCTCGAGCACCTGCCGCAGGAGGAGCCCGGTCTCCACCACCTGCTCCCAGCTCGCCTGGAAGGGATCCAGATCAAAGTGCAGGTAGTCGGGCCGCTGCACGTCATCACACCGGCCGTACCAGGGATTCAGATCGATGCACCCCAGGTTCACCACCCACAGCAGCGCCGCGAGATCATCCACCACCGGGAAGTCGATGACATTGCCCGAGGCATGGCTGATGGAGCAGGTGCGAACCCAGCCCGGGCGCGGCTCCGGCGCGCGCTTCATGAAGAAGAACGGGCCCGAGGCGCCATTCGGATAACGCTTCATGACCATGGCGCGGTCGGCCAGGTGGGGCAGGAGCGCCGGCGCCACCTGGGCGTAGTAGCGCAGCAGATCTCCCTTGGTGATGCCGAGCTCGGGCCAGAAGGGCTTCTCCAGGTGGGTCAGCCGAAGCTCCCGCTCGCCGATCTTCAGATGGCGCTCTCCGCTAGCGCCTTCATCGAGGATGGCCAGTGCCTCCGCGTTCATGCTCCCAAGGTAGGGATGTGATCACGCCGTCGGCACATCCACGGATGGGGGATCGTCCGGCAAGAGGGCGGACGGACGATCGCGGCGGAAGCCGGTTTTCAGGCCTCGTGTCAGAGCGCGAGGAAACCCAGCAGGGGAAGTTCGAGCCTCCGACCTTCTGGGTAGGGCATCCCCGCCCTGTGGACAGCCCCCGGCCGCTACCAGTGGCAGTCCAACAAGACTTGACGGCGGGAGGTGGTTTTCGACCCGGGGGCCTGCCCTCGGCGTGTAGATTCGGCGCACCTTGGCCGAGTCCTATGACGCGATCGTGGTGGGAGCGGGACCCAACGGCCTGGCGGCGGCCATCACGCTGGCCCAGGCGGGGCGCTCGGTGCTGGTGCGCGAGGCGAACGCCACCGTGGGAGGCTCGTGCCGCTCGGCGGAGCTGACGCTGCCCGGGTACATCCACGACATCTGCTCCACCGTGCAGGCGCTGGCCGTGGCCTCGCCGTTCCTGCGCGGCCTGCCGCTGGCCGAGCACGGGCTGGAGCTCGTCTATCCCCGCGCGTCCTATGCCCACCCGCTCGATGATGGCCATGCGGGCGTGGCCTACCGCTCGCTCGACGAGACCGCCGCCACGCTGGGCCGGGATGGGGCGGCGTGGAAGAAGCTGTTCGGTCCGCTCGTGCGTGACTGGGAGAAGCTGGCGCCGGCGCTGCTCGGGCCGCTGATCTCTCCGCCCCGCCATCCCCTGGCGCTGGCGAACTTCGGGCTGAAGGCCCTGCGCTCGGCCCGGAGCCTCGCCGAGAGCTGGTTCGAGGCAGAGCACGCCAAGGGCCTGTTCGCTGGCGTAGCGGCGCACTCGATCACTCCTCTGGAGTGGACGGCCACCGGCGCGTTCGGGCTCGTGCTGGGCACCAGCGGCCACGCGGGCGGCTGGCCCGTGGCCCGCGCGGGCTCACAGAAGGTGGCGGAGGCGATGGCCTCGCTGCTGCGCTCGCTGGGCGGCAGGATTGAAACCGGCGCACGCGTGGAGAACCTCGACGAGCTGCCGCCGGCCAAGCTCATCCTCTGCGACGTCACGCCCCGGCAGCTGGTGAAGCTCGCGGGCACCAGGCTGCCCGAGGGCTACAAGAAGCGCCTCCAGTCGTTCCGCTATGGCCCCGGCGTGCACAAGGTGGACTGGGCGCTCTCGGAGCCCATTCCCTGGAAGGCCGCGGGCTGCCGGGACGCGGGCACGGTCCACCTGGGCGGCACGTTCGACGAGCTGTCCCGCTCCGAGCGGGCCCCCTGGGAGGGCCGCTACGCCGACAAGCCCTACGTGCTGCTCGTGCAGTACCCGTTCGATCCGAGCCGCGCCCCCGCGGGAAAGCACACCGCGTGGGCGTACTGCCACGTGCCGAATGGGGGAGACCTGGACGTCACCGCTCAAATCGAGAGCCAGGTCGAGCGCTTCGCGCCCGGGTTCAAGGACACCATCCTGGCCCGCGGCGTGATGACACCGGAGGCGCTGGAGCGCCACAACGCGAACCTGGTCGGCGGAGACATCTCGGGCGGGGCGAACATGTTCTGGCAGCTGCTGGCCCGGCCGGCGCTGCGAGCCAACCCCTACAGGACGCCCACGAAGGGGCTCTACCTGTGCTCGGCCTCCACGCCGCCCGGAGCGGGGGTGCATGGCATGTGCGGCCACAACGCGGCCCGGCTGGCGTTGAAGGCCGAGCTGCGCTGAAGCCGCGGGCCCGGCGCGTCCTCAGTAGACGTTGTACTTGGCGCGCAGGGCCTCGTGCTCCTGGGCGTTGCGCGAGGGGTGGATCTTCCTCTCGGCGTCGTGCAGGTAGTACAGGTAGTCGCTGGCCTGGGGATGGAGCGCGGCGGTGAGGGAGTCCACCGTCGGAGCGCCGATCGGCCCCGGAGGCAGCCCCGCGCGGGTGCGGGTGTTCCACGGGTCCGAGTTGTCGCGCAGCCGCTTGAGGAACTCCTTGCGCTCGTTCCAGTCCGCCAGCTCGTAGCGGCTGGTGGAGTCGACCCCGAGCGGGAAGCCCTTGTCGATCCGCTTCCAGAGGATGCCAGCGACGAGGGCCCGCTGCTGGGGCTCGGGCTCTTCACGCTCGAGCATGGAGGCCATGATGACGATGTCGTTCAGGCTGCGGCCGCTCTTCTCGATCTCGTCCTTGTGCGCCTCGAAGAAGCGCGCGGCGAACGTGTCGAGCTGCCGCTGGATGAAGGCGTCCACGTTGAACCCATCGGGCACGACGCCGTAGGTCTCCGGATAGAGGTAGCCCTCGAGGGAGCGCGAAGGGAGCGGGAACGCGGCCTTGAAGTGCTCGGGGTGGCTCGCCGCTTCGACATACTCCCCCGGCTTGATGAGCCCCTTGGTGACGAGCGCGGCGTCGGTGTCTCGCAGCCGCCACCCTTCGATCATGACGAAGGGCACATCCTCGGGGAGCGGGGAGCCCTCGAGGGCGGTGGCAATCTCCTGGATGTTCATCGAAGCGCGGAGCTTGAAGCGGCCGGCCTTGGCGTTCAGCCCGCCCCGGCGCCAGAGGTGATAGCGCCAGAAGCGCGCGTCCTCGATGAGCCCCTGGGTCTGGAGCTCATGGCCCAGGGAGCGCGCGGACATGCCCTTCTTCACGACGAAGACGACCTCCGGAGCCTCACCGGCAACCTTGGGCGTCGTCGTGCCTTTCTCCGCCCACAGGAACGCTCCGCCCACAGCGGCGCCGAGCAGGACCACGAGCACGAGGAACACGATGAGGAGCTTCTTCATACGCGCCAGGGTAGCAAAGCTTGGGCGCCGAGAAGGAAACGTCGCACTTCAGGTTTGCCTTCCTGGCAACGGAACGGACTCGCGGCTGCCCTCCGGGGCAGGCACGAGACCCGCCGTCTCCCTGGCCGCTGCACACCCGTGGACACGAGCGGAACCCAGAGGCTCAGGCGGGCTGAGGCGCCAGCGAGAGCAACACCGCCAGCAGCGGATCGGCGTGGGCGCTCTTGCGCCAGGCGGCATAGATGGGGAACTCGCGGGCCGGCTGGGTGAGCGGCTGCGCGACGACTCCGGGCACCCGAGGCCCCTTCGGCTGCAGCGACGCCAGCAACGAGTAGCCCAGCCCCGCCGCGACGAAGCCGAGGATGGTCTCGGAGGAATCCGCCGCGTGGAGCCGCCGGGGCTTCACCCCGTGGTACGCGAGCGCCGAGAGCTGAAGCTCGCGGAGCTGAAGGTCCGAGCTATAGGTGATGAAGGGCTCGTCTCCGAGCTGCCGAGGGCTCACCGCGCCCTTGCGCGCGAGCGCGTGGTTGGAGGGAAAGACGAGGAACGGCCGCGTCTGGCCCACCTGTCGAGCCTCCAGATCCGAGGGGACCTCCGGAAGGTGGTCCACCAGCAGATCCGCCTCTCCCGAGCGCACGAGCGCCACCGCGGGGACCTTGGCCTCGAAGAGCTCCACCTCGATATCGGACCGCTGGCTCTGCAACCTTCGCAGCCACGGGGGCAGCAGGTAGCGCAGCATGTGTCCGGAGGCATGGATGCGCAGCCGGCCACCCACCTCGCCCGGGCGCAGCGAGCGCGCCACCGCGGGCAGTCCCTCCAGGAAGGGCGCGACGTACTCGTAGAGCGCGCGGCCCTGGGGCGTGAGGATGACCCGATCCTTGCCCACCCGCTCGAAGAGGGGCACGCCCACCTCGGCCTCCAGCCGCTTCACCTGCTGGTGAACGCCGGGCTGGGTGATGGGGTACGGGAAGGAGCGAGCCGCCCGCGCGTACCCCTCGCATCGAGCCACCCAGTAGAAGCCTTCGAGCCGCTGGAGCTGAATCATTCACCCCAGGTTATCGAAGAGCGATGGATTAGTTCCATGCAGTTGTCGAAGAAAAGGCGCATGGTTCTCCTCGTCAACGCAACCGAACTTCGGAGAAACCCCATGAACCGCTCTCCCACTCCTACCGCCATCCCGACCGCTCACAGCAACGCCTGGGTCGTCCAGACCTGGGCCTCCTGGGTCCTCGCCGTGGGCGTGACGGCCATGGGCATCTGGTACCTGCCCGTGGATGGCTGGATGAAGGCGTTCCTGGGCATGGGCGTGCTCTTCACCGTGGGCTCCACCTTCAGCCTGGCCAAGACGGTGCGCGACGTGCACGAGCAGCAGCGGATCGTCTCCCGCATCGACGAGGCGCGGATGACCAAGCTGCTCGCCGAGGTCGATCCGCTCGCTCCCAAGCTGTAGAGCCTCGTGCCGCGCTCACGCTCCCGTGGGCGCCAGGAAGGGCCGAAGGAAGTCATCAGCCTCGGCGAGCGGGGACCCGCTTGGAGGCCGTGCTCGACAGTCATGGGCAGGCACTGTACCCGCGCTCACCGCACGTACTCCCAGCGGATTGTTGCTCGGGTGGGGAGCGCCCAGGCGGAAGAGGGGACCCTCGCGGTGACGCCCGAGGACGTCACGGGCGTCATCCTCCAGCAGAGCCTCGACGCCATGCATACCACGGCGGGCGGAGTGGCCCTGCGGAGCGAGGAGGGCCAGCACGTGGATCTGGTCAGCACGCGGGGCTACTCCGAGTCCAGCCTCCAGGGTTTCCGCCGGCAGCCCGCGACGGCCCACACGCCCATCTGCGTCGCCATTGCCCGCAACGAGCCGATCTATCTGGAGAGCGTGGAAGCGGACGCCCTCTTCCCCACCGTCGCCGTCAAGACGGTGAGCGGCTCGCGCGCGACGCTCCCGTTCTCCACCAGCACGGGGCTGCGAGGCTGCCTGGCGCTCTCGTTCACCGAGTGGCGCGCCTTCGATCAGCATGATCGCGCCTTCATGATGGCGCTGGCCCGGCACTGCGGGCAGGCGCTGGACCGGGCGCGCCTGTACGCCGAGGCGAGGGCGCTCGCCCGCTCCCGCGAGGAGCTGCTGGCCATCGTGGCGCATGATTTGCGCAACCCGCTGGCGTCCCTGACGACGGCCGCGTCGCTCATGCGCAGGGCCGAGCCCGCCCAGGGAGCCGAGAAGTTCGAGAACCGGCTGGGCATCATCGAGCGCGCGGCCCGGCAGATGAACCACCTGATCCATGATCTGCTGGATCTGGCGCGCTTCCAGGCGGGGACGCTGGTGTTGCATCAGGGCCACCACATGGCGCGGGAGCTGCTGCAGGAGGCCTATGACAGCCATACGCTCCAGGCGGCCCAGAAGTCCCTGCGGCTGAGCGTGGACTGGGAGGATCCGGAGACGCTCGTGTGGCTACTTCCAGGTGGAGCCCGCCAACCGCAACGGAGTGGGGCTGGGCCTGTCGATCGCCAAGGCCATCGTCGATGCGCACGGGGGAACGCTCGAGGTGCGGAGCCAGCTGGGCCAGGGGACGGAGTTCACCTTCGCGCTGCCGTCCAAGCCCGCCACCGCGTGACTAGGCTCGCAGCAGAGCCAGGGCCCGCTGGAAGTCCTCGGGTAGCGGGGCCTCCACCTGGAGGAGCTGACCCGTCGAGGGGCGTGGCAGCGAGAGCCGGAGCGCGTGCAGCGCCTGCCGTCCCAGGGCTTGCGCGGCTGGGTGTGAGCGCACCTCCGCGGGGCCGTAGATGGCATCACCGATGACGGGGAGCCCCGCCTCGGAGAGCTGGACGCGGATCTGGTGGGTGCGCCCCGTCTCGAGCTTCACCTCCAGCAGTGTCGCGCCGTGGAGCCGCTCCCGCACCTCGAAGGAGAGCGCGGCCCGGCGAGCCGACTGCACGCGCGTGGTGAACTTCCGAGGATCCTTCGGATCCCGGCCGTAGGGCCCCTCCAACCTGCCCTGCTCGGGGGCTTCGCCCAGCACGAGCGTCCAGTAGCGCTTGTCCACGCGCTTCTCCTGGAACGCGCGGTCGAGCGCCGCCATGGCCTCGTCGGTGCGGGCCAGGATCAGACACCCGCTCGTCTCCCGATCGAGCCGGTGCACTACCCCCGGCTGGGCGAGGCCCTCGACGTCGAAGGGCGGACTCCGCGCCACGAGCAACTCCACCACCGAGGGCTCGGAGCCACCCGGCTCCACCACGATGCCGGGAGGCTTGTTGATGATGATCATCGCCTCGTCGTCGTAGAGCACGGGGAGGCCCGGCCCCTCCACGGCTCGCCTCGGAGGCGCACGCGGAGGTGGACGGTCGAGCTCGATCTCCTCCCCGCCCCAGAGCTTGCGTGTGGGCTGGCACTTCTTCCCGCGGATGCGCACCTGCCCGTGCTCGATCAGCTTGCGAGCCCGCTCCAGGGAGAGGCCCGGCACATGCTTCGACAGGTGCTTGTCGAGCCGCTCTCCGGCGGCCTCTCGGGGGACGGTGATCTTCTGGGGTGCCATGAAGGCCCTCTCGGCGGCTCGGCCTTGCCCGGGCTCGCCGGAGCGGACTCAACAGGCGCGGGAGCGGAGATGCAAGCGGCCCTCGCTGAAACTGCGGTTACACTGCCGACTCGTGAGAAGACTCCTCCCCGGCCCGGCGGCGGTGCTGGCGCTCCTGGTAACGGTGCCCATCGCCCTGTCGCCGCTCAAGAACTACGATCTCTTCTTCCACCTGGCTGGGGCGCGGTGGATTCTCACGCACGGCTTCTCCCAGCAGGATCCGTTCAGCGTCACCGGCACCGCGGGGTGGGTTCCCCACGAGTGGGGCTTCGGAATCCTCGCCGAGCTCTGCCTGCGCGTCTTCGGCGCCGCCGGCCCCGAGCTGCTCATCGCCGTCCTCATTGCCAGCTTCATCCTGCTGGCCTGGAGAGCCATCCGCTCCGCCTCTCCCGAGCCCGGGCTCGTGGAGCTGGTGGTGTTCGCCCTCGCGCTCGTGGCGCAGGCCTTCACCTGGTATCAGGAGCGGCCCTACCACCTGGGCCATGTGCTCTTCGCCCTCACGGTGCTGCTGACCCAGGCGTGGCGGCGAGGCAACGATCGCGCTCCCTGGTTGCTCGTCCCGCTCTGTGCGCTCTGGGCCAACCTGCACGCGAGCTGGCTCCTCGGCCCTGCCCTGCTAGGGGCTACCGCGGTCGGCGCGCTGATCGATGGCGGAGACGCCGCGCACCGGCGCCGGTGTGCTCTCGCGCTGGGAGCCGCCGTGCTCGCGTACCTGGCCTCGGCGCTCTCTCCCAGCGGGCCGAGCATCTACCTCTATCCCATCCTGCACTCGGCCCTGGCCTCGACCCAGACGCTGGAGGAGTGGCAGCCGCTCGATCTGACGTTGCGCTGGGCACGGTATTACCTGGCCCTCGCCCTCCTCGCGGTCTTCGTGTGCGGCGGAGCCCGCCCTCGCTCCTGGGCCATCCTGCTGCCCACGCTCGGGCTGACGGTGGCCTCTCTCACGGCCCAGCGTCATGCGCCGTTCGCCGCCCTGCTGCTCGCCGTCTTCATCGCCGAGCATCACCACCGCCTCGCCCCCTCCACGCTCCCCGACGCTGTCCGCGCTGCCTGGAAGCGCATGGAGGGCTGGAGCGCGTCCTGGCTCCGGCGAGCGGGAGGAGCCGTGTGGCCCTTCGGGGTGCTCGCTGTCATCGCGCTCTCCGCGGCGCTCCACCCCGCCTCGGTCCGCGAGCGCATCTACCCCGGGCGCTTCCCGCTGGCGTGCTTCGACACGCTCAAGTCGCTGCCGCCGGGCAAGGTGCTCAACCGCTTCATCATGGGCGGCGCCCTCTCCTACTTCGCCGGCCCCGAGTACAAGGTCTTCATCGACAGCCGGAATGATCCCTTCCCTCAGCCGATCCACGACGACTACGACAAGTTCGTGTACGGGCTGCCGGGCTGGCGCGAGGCCCTGGCGCGGTACTCGCCCGACTACGTGCTGTGGAACCGCACCGGCCCGGGCAGCGTGCTCCCGGATGCGCTCCAGCACGAGGGCGGCTGGGTGAAGGTGCTGGAGCCGCAGGGAGAAGACTGCATCCTGCTGCGGCGAGAGCACCCATGAACCGCCTGCGCTGGGCCGCGTTCCCCGCGGCGGTGTTCCTCTTCACCCGCGCCGCCATCCTCGCCTTCACGAGCTGGTCGCTGCGCATGGATCCGCGGCTCCACTTCGACGGCCCCAAGCTCCTCGAGGTGCCTTCGCTCGGAGGCCTCTGCCGCTGGGATTGCCTGTACTACACGCACATCGCGCTCGAGGGTTACCGCGAGCCCTTCTGGACCAACTTCTTCCCGCTCTTCCCCCTTCTCGGAAAAGGACTGTCGCTGCTCACCGGGCTGTCCGTGCCCGTCGCCCTCGTGCTGCTGGCCAACCTCGCTGGGCTGGGCGCGCTCCTCGCCGTGTACCGCCTCTTCCTGGAGGCCGAGGGTGAAGAAGCGGCCCGCGCCGGCCTGGCCCTCTTCGCCGCCTTCCCGTTCGCCTTCTTCCAGGCCGCCGGCTACCCCGAGTCCCTCATGGTGCTCACCAGCGCCCTGGCCGTGCTCCTGGCCCTGCGCGGGCGGCACGTCGCCGCGGGCGGCGTCCTCGGGCTCGGGGTCCTCGCCCGGCACCTCACCCTCGTCGCTGGCCTGTCCCTGCTCGCCGCGCAGCTCCGCGAGCGCGGCCTCCATCCCCGGCGCTTCCTCCTGCACCCGGCCTTCCTCGGGCTCCTGCTGCCCCTGGGCTGCGCCTCGCTCTACATGCTCTACCTGGGCCTCAGCCGGGGAGAGCCGTTCGCCTGGTGGACGCACCGCAAGGAGGGCTGGGGCGAGCTGGCATGGTTCGGGCTGGGAGATCTCCTCCGCGGCAAGGCGCTGCCCCTCGAGGTCTCCCTCTACGTCCTCTTCTCCCTGGTGCCCGGCGCTGGCGCGGTGTTGCTCGTGCGCGAGCCCCGCTGGCGCGTGCTGGCCGCCTTCGCCGCCGGGCTGATGCTGACGATCTGGACGGTGGGGCTGGCCGGGCTGGGGCGCTACAGCGCGTCATGCTGGCCCGCGTTCCTTCCCCTGGGAGTCTGGCTCTCCCGCCGCCCCTCGCTGTTGATGCCGTGCGTCTGCGCGGGCGCCCTGCTCCAGGGCCTGTTCCTCTACCTCTTCGCGCACTGGTACAACATCAACTGAGCGCTCGCTCCGGGCTGGCGCCACAGAGCCGATCCACGAACTTGCGCAGGCTCTCGCGCTCGAAGGGCTTCATCAGCAGCTCGATCGCCCGGGCTTCGATGAACTGGCTCGCCTGGGTGTTGAACACGCCTCCGGTCATGAGCCCCGTGCGCCGCGCCAGCTCCGGCACGCTGCGCTCCAGCTCCTGGAAGAACTGCACCCCGTTCATCTCCGGCATCATCACGTCGCAGACGATGGCGTCGTAGCGCTCGCCGCTGGCAATGCGCTGGAGCGCCACTCGCGCGTCCTGGACCACCTCCACCTCGTGGTGCTCGCGCAGCAACCGGCGCACCGCCGTGCCCACCGGAGCCTCGTCGTCGATGAGCAGCACCCGCCGCCGAGGCCCCTTCGCGCCGGCCTTCTTCTGCGGCTCCGGCGCCGCGGGGGCCACGCTCTGGCGAGCGAACACCGGGAGCACCAACCGGAAGGTGCTGCCCCACCCCTGCTTGCTGTGAACCTCGATGAAGCCGCCCATGATCTGGATGAGGTTGTTGCAGATGGACAGCCCCAGCCCGGTGCCCACGCCCACCGGCTTGGTGGTGAAGAAGGGCTCGAAGATGCGGCGCTGGACCTCGGGCGCCATGCCCTGCCCGTTGTCCTCCACCTCGATGTGGACCCACTCGCCCCGGCTGCGCGTCGAGATGGTGATGGCGTTCTGCTCGGCCGAGCGATCGGCCGGAAAGGCCTGCAGCGCGTTCACCAGCAGGTTGACGATCACCTGACCCAGCCGCGCCTCGTTGCCCCGGACCACCGGAACAGGATCGAGCGAGCGTGAGAGCTGGGCGCGGTGATGGAACTCGTTGCGCACCAGCCGGAGCGCTCCCTGGATGACGCGGTGGACATCCACCTCGCCCTGCGTCTCATCATCCGCGCGCGAGAAGGACTTCAGGTCCTGGACGATCACCTTGACGCGCCCCGTGCCCTCCAGGGACTCCCGGACAGCGTCCCGCAGCTCGGTGCGCTGCGTGGGCGTCAGCTCATCCTGCGCGAGCTGCTCGGCGACGAAGGTCAGGTTGGAGGAGATATAGGCCAGCGGATTGTTGATCTCGTGCGCCACGCCGGCCGCCAGCATTCCCACGGAGGCCATGCGGTCCGCCAACCGCAGCTGCATCTCCAGCCGCCGGGACTCCGTCACATCGCGGATGACGCCAACGAGGAAGGGCTCGCCGCCGGTGCCCGTGAAGGGCGCCTTCTTCGTGAGCAGGATGCGGGAGCTGCCGCCGCTGTCCGTGAGGCTCTCCTCGTTCTCGCGGGGCTGCCCCGAGACGAAGACATCCTCGTCGTTCTTCCAGAAGACGGCCGCCTCGTGCGCGGGGGCGATGTCGAAGTCGGACGTGCCGAGCAGCTCCTCCTCGTTCTTGCCGAGGGCGCGGCAGAACGCGCTGTTCATGGTGACGAACCGGTGCGCGCGATCCTTGACGAAGACGGGCTCCGGCAGCGCGTTGAGGGTGTTGCGCAGAAAGTCCCGCGTGCGCTCCAGCTCGGACTGCACGCGGATGCGCGCCAGCTCCGCGCCGGCCCGCGCCGCCAGCGCCCCCAGGAGCGCGTAGTCGATGAGCCCGGCCTGCAACGGCTCGTGGTGCGCGACGGCCAGCACCCCGATGGGCCTCTGCTGGGAGTCCTTCAGCGCCACGCCCAGGTAGCCCTCGGCCTTCAGGCGCTGGAGGATCCTGTCCTCGGGGAACCGGGCCCGCACGCCCTCGGAGCAGTGGATGCTGCCCTGGGCGGCCACCTGCTGAAGGGGGGTGCCTCGCAGCGGCCACACCACGCTCTCCTGGATGCCCCCGTCCGCCCAGAGCGCGAGCGTGCGCAGCTGCTCCTCCTTTATTGCCAGCTCTCCCACCATCGCGACCGAGACACGGAACGCCGAGGCGAGCTGAGACACCAGCAGTTGGAAGAAGTCATGGCCGATGTCCGCCGAGGTGCTGGACAGCAGCACATACAGCGCCTCCTGGGCGCTGAGCCGGGGCTGCTCCAGCCGGGACAGCTCCGGCGTCTGCATGCCTTCCAGCTGCAGCCGCCGGCGCAGCGCCATCAGCCGCACGCCCCAGTTGCTTCCGGGGGGCTCCAGGCACTCGTCCGCACCGGCCTGGGCCAGCACCCCAAGCTCGGAGCCGCTGCGGCGCGTCAACACCGTGAGCCAGGTTCGCGAGGGCGTGCGGCGCGCGTGGAGCTGGTGACAGAGCTCGATCAGCTCCTCCTGCGAGCCGCCCGGATCTCCCAGCACCACCATGCCTGGAGGCAGGGAGTGAGGCAGCTCGTCCAGACGCTCGGCGCTGCGGAGGTGAAGCCCCTGGCCCCCCTCGACTTGAAAACAGCGCTCCAGCTCGTCGCGCAGAGGCGGTGACACCTTCACGAGTAGGACTTGCACCGAACCGCTCCTCAAGAGAACTCGCCCAGGATGACCCGCGCACGGCCTTCCATGGGCAGAGCATGTTCCTGCACGGAGGAGAAGCCGCGCTCACGCGCCAGCTCCGCCAGGAACCGCATCCATGGATTGTACGGCATGCTGTTGTCCGAGCAGCACGGAACCACCGCGAAAGGCAGCCGGTGCCGGGCCGCGTACTCGATGATGACGCGCGTGGCCCCGTCCGGGTGCATGCCGACGATCAGCTCCGCCTCGCAGGGCTCCTCCAGGGTGAAGGCCCGCTCGGCGAAGCGCACAGGTAGGTGTTTGTGGCGCAGATCGAAGGTGGTGACGACACGGCCGCGGCTCGTCAGGGCCTCGTTGAGCCGGCCCTGGCCGCCGGCGATGTCGAAGATGCGAGGGGCGTTGAAGCGCTCGATGAGGAACTGGGCGAAGAGCTCGAAGCGCCGCTTGTCGGCCATACCGTGTCTCTACCTCACCTCGGGGGCTGCTGTCCGGCGAGTGCGTTCCAGATCACCTGGGCTTCAGGCGAGTCCACGGTGCCATGCACGCTTGCCAGCACCCGGCCGTGCTCATCCACGGCGAGGACATAGGGCTGCCGGCTGGTGGCCAGCCCCAGCACCTTGGCCATCTTCGCATCCTTGTCGGCCCAGGTGTCGCGCCAGAACGCCTGAGGCACCTGCTCCTTCACCCGGCTGCGCACCATGCCGGTGCTCACGTAGAAAGGCAGGCCCAGCGAGATGATGGAGGCGCGGTGGACCTCCTTCGGGAGCTGGGTGTTCGCGGCGTCGAACCACCGGCGCATCTCGTCCCCGCCGTTCTGATCCGTGATCACCACGAGCAGCGTGCGCTGGCCCTGCCACTCCCGGCTCTCGTGCGGCTGCCCGAGCAGATCCTTCGCCGCGATGGAAGGGACCGGCTCGCCGACTCCCGGCAGCGCCGCCGCGGATCCGCCCAGTGCGAGCACACCGAGCACCCACGCCACGACGAGTGACTTGAGCGCCCTTCCCCCGTACAGCCGCCTGTTCGCGAGGTATCCCTGCTGCAGAGTCGTGGACATGCTGCACCTCCCCATCAGGACTAGAGGTGTGCATCCACGGACCACGGCTTCAGGGACGGCACCTGGACGAGCGAGGCATTGCCTGCCCGCCACGGCAGCAAGCCCATGTGCGCCTGGTGGGAGACGGGGGCTCGAGCACTCCCAACTCGCCTAGATCCCGAGCGCCCGTGTCGCCTCGTCGATGCGGGCCTTATGGTTGCGCACCCACTCCTCGAGCGAAGTCTTGGCGTCCTTCGCGGCCCGCGCCTCGGCGTCGGCGAGGACCTTCTCCGCCTGCGCGACCGGCACCACCACGATGCCCTCCTCGTCGGCGATGACGATGTCGCCGGGGGCCACGGTGACGCCTCCGCACACGACAGGGACGTTGATCAGCCCCGCGGTCTTGCGCACTCCGGGAATGGGGATGATGCCGCGAGCGAAGACGGGGAACTGGAGCTTGCGCGTCTCGGCGAGATCCCGGATGCACCCGTCGACCACGAAGCCGGCGATGCCGCGCTGCTGCGCGTAGGCGCACACGTTGCCACCGGCCATGGCCCAGTTCGCGTCCCCTGCCGCGCACACGATGACCGAGCCCGGCGGTGCTCGATGCAGGGCGATGTGGAGCATCAGGTTGTCGCCGGCCGGGCACGCGACGGGATACGCGGGGCCTGCGATGCGCGGGATCGGCTCCCAGAGCGGACGAATGGCCGGGGCCATCACGCGATCACGCGTCATGACGTCGGCGTAGTTGCAGGGGCTGATCTTCGCGAAGGCCTGAGTGTCCATGACGTTCCCTCCACCGTGGCTCGGAGCACGCGGCGGGAGGGCCCCCGCCGCGGCTGCGCGAGCTGACTACTCCCGGCGCTTCCGGGCCACCAGCGCCGAGAGGACCGCCAGACCCATCATCGCCAGCGAGGACGGATCCCCACCCGCGGAGGCGCAGCCCACTCCCGTGCCGAGCAGCGCCCAGTCCGGCGGCGGCGGCTGGTACGTCCAGGTCGCGGAGGCGGGGGTTGGGTCCACATTGCCCACGGCATCCCGGGCCCGCACCTGGAGGGTGTGATCGCCCTCGGCGACGCCTGAGAAGGTCACCGGATCCGAGCACGCGGCGAAGGCCGCGCCGTCGAGGCTGCACTCGTACGTCACATTGGACTCGTTGGAGGAGAAGTCGAACGAGGCGTCAGGGTTCTCGGTCTGGCCCGAGGGCGCGGAGACGATGGTCGTCTCCGGCGGCGTGGTGTCGACGAAGAAGCGAACGGGGCTGGACGCGAGGCTGGTGTTGCCCGCGACATCCGTGGCGGTGGCAGTGACGGTATAGGTGCCGTCCGCCAGCGGTGTGGTGGGCGTGAGGCTCCAGTTGCCCGTGGTATCCGCGGTGGTGGTGCCCACGGCGCTCCCGTTGAGGGACACCGTCACCGTGCTGTTCGGCTCGGCCGTGCCGGAGAGGGTCGGCGTGGTGTCCTGGGTCACCGAGTCATTCACGGGGCGAGTCACCACCGGGGCGCCGGGCGGCGTGGTGTCGATGGTGAAGTGATTGACGTTGGAGCGCTCGCCGGTGTTGCCCACGGGGTTGGTGGCCACGGCGCTGACGTCGTAGCTGCCCTCCGCCAGCGGCGTGGTGGGGGTGAAGCTCCAGTGCCCGCTCGCGTCGGTCTGCACGGTGCCAAGCTCCTGGGTGCCCAGGGAGATCGTCACCGTGGAGTTGAGCTCGGAGGTTCCGGAGATAGTCGGCGTGGTGTCGTGGGTCACCGAGTTGTTCTCCGGCGTGACCACCACGGGGGGCGGGGGAATCGTGGCGTCCACCGTGAAGGTGTTGGTGTTGGACTCGGGGCTGGTGTTGCCCACCGCATCCGTCGCCGTGGCCTTCACCGTGTGGAGCCCGTTCGACAGGGCCGCCGGGGACACGAGGCTCCAGGCTCCCGCGGCGTCCGCCTTGACGGTGCCCACCGCCGCGCCATCCACGATCACCGTGACGGTGCTACCGGCCTCGGCCGTGCCGCTGTAGGTCGGCCGGTTGCGGTTGAGCGTCGAGCCATCGGCCGGCGCCACCACCACCGGAGCCGCCGGAGCCGTGGTGTCCACCGTGAAGCTGTTGGTGTTCGAGGCCGGACCCGTGTTGCCCACCGTATCCGTCGCTGTCGCCTTCACCGTGTGCACGCCATCGGCCAGCGCCGTGGTCTGCGCGAGGCTCCAAGCGCCCGAAGCATTGGCGGTGGTGATCCCCACCGCCGTGCCATCCACGATGACAGTGACGGTGCTGCCGGCCTCGGCCGTACCGCTGTAGGCCGGCTTGTTGTTGCTGGAGACCGAGCCGTTGGCTGGAGCCGTCACCACCGGAGCCGCCGGAGCCGTGGTGTCCACCGTGAAGCTGTTGGCGCTGGAGTCGGGGCTGGTATTGCCCACCTCATCCGTCGCCGTGGCCTTCACCGTGTGCACCCCATCGGCCAGCGCTGTGGCCGGCGTGAGGCTCCAATTCCCCGAGGCATCCGCCGTCGTGGGCCCCACGGCGGTTCCGTCCACGTACACGGTGACGGTGCTGCCGGCCTCGGCCGTGCCGCTGTAGGTCGGCCGGTTGTTGCTGGTCACCGAGCCGTTGGGCGGAGTGATCACCACCGGTGCCGCAGGGACAATGGTGTCCACCGTGAAGCTGTTGGTGTTGGAGCCGGGGCTGGTGTTGCCCGCGGCGTCCGTCGCGGTCGCCTTCACCGTGTGAGGCCCATTCAGTAGACCGGCCGTGGGCGTGAAGCTCCAAGTGCCCGAGGCGCTGGCCGTGGTGGGGCCTACCACCGCTCCGTCCACGATCACCGTGACGGTGCTACCCGCCTCGGCGGTCCCGCTATAGGTCGGCGTGTTGTCGTTGGTCGTCGAGCCATTGGCGGGGGTAGCCACCGTCGGAGCCGCCGGAGCCGTGGTGTCCACCGTGAAGCTGTTGGTGTTGGAGTCGGGGCTGGTGTTGCCCGCGGCATCTGCCGCCGTCGCCTTCACCGTGTGCACGCCGTCGGCCAGCGAAGCAATGGGCGTGAAGTTCCAGGCGCCAGAGGCATTGGCCGTGGTGGTGCCCACCGCCGCCCCGTCCACGATAACGGTGACGGTGCTGCCAGCCTCCGCCGTACCGCTGTAGGCCGGCTTGTTGTTGCTGGTGGTCGAGCCATTGGCTGGAGCCACCACCACCGGAGCGGCCGGAGCCGTGGTGTCCACCGTAAAGCTGTTGGTGTTCGAGTCCGGACCCGTATTGCCCACAGCATCCGTGGCACGGGCCTTCACTGTGTGTACCCCATCACCCAGCGCCGTGGCCGAAGTGAAGCTCCAAGTCCCCGAGGCGTTCGCCGTGGTGGGGCCCACCGTCGCGCCATCCACGATGATGGTGACAGTGCTGCCGGGCTCCGCCGTACCGCTGTAGGTCGGCTTGTTGTTGCTGGTGATCGAACCATTGGCTGGGGCCACCACCACCGGAGCGGCCGGAGCCGTGGTGTCCACCGTGAAGCTGTTGGTATTCGAGTCCGGACCCGTGTTGCCCAGCGCATCCGTGGCGCGAGCCTTCACTGTGTGCGTGCCATCCGCCAGCGCCGAGGTCTGCGGGAAGCTCCACGCTCCCGAGGCATTGGCCGTGGTGGTGCCCACCGTCGCGCCATCCACGATGACGGTGACGGTGCTACCGGCCTCCGCCGTGCCACTGTAAGCCGGCTTGTTGTTACTGGTGGTCGAACCATTGGCTGGAGCCACCACCACCGGAGCGGCCGGAGCCGTGGTGTCCACCGTGAAGCTGTTGGTATTCGAGTCCGGACCCGTGTTGCCCACGGCATCTGTGGCGTGCGCCTTCACCGTGTGCGTGCCATCCGCCAGCGCCGCGATCGAAGTGAAGCTCCACGCCCCCGCAGCGTCCGCCGTGGTGGTGCCCACCACGGTTCCGTCCACGATGACGGTGACGGTGCTGCCGGGCTCCGCCGTGCCGCTGTAAGTCGGCTTGTTGTTGCTGGAGACCGAGCCGTTGGCTGGAGCCACCACCACCGGAGCGGCCGGAGGCGTGGTGTCCACCGTGAAGCTGTTGGTGTTGGAGTCCGGACCCGTGTTGCCCAGCGCATCCGTGGCGCGGACTTTCACCGTGTGCGTGCCATCGGCCAGCGCCGTGGGCTGCGCGGAGCTCCAAGCGCCCAAAGCATTGGCCGTGGTGGTGCCCACCACGGTTCCATCCACGATGACGGTGACGGTGCTCCCAGGCTCCGCCGTACCGCTGTAGGCCGGCTTGTTGTTGCTGGTGGTCGAGCCGTTGGCCGGCGCAATCACCACCGGAGCGGCCGGAGCCGTGGTGTCCACCGTAAAGCTGTTGGTGTTCGAGTCCGGCCCCGTGTTGCCCACCGCGTCCGTGGCATGGGCCTTCACCGTGTGCGTGCCATCGGCCAGCGCCGTCGTCTGCGTGAAGCTCCAGGCTCCCGCAGCGTTGGCCGTGGTGGTGCCCACCACGGTTCCATCCACGATGACGGTGACAGTGCTGCCGGGCTCCGCCGTACCGCTGTAGGTCGGCTTGTTGTTGCTGGTAGTCGAACCATTGGCTGGAGCCACCACCACCGGAGCCGCTGGCGCCGTGGTGTCTACCGCGAAGCTGTTGGTGTTGGAGTCCGGACCCGTGTTGCCCAGCGCATCTGTGGCGCGAGCCTTCACTGTGTGCGTGCCATCCGCCAGCGCCGTGGTCTGCGTGAAGCTCCACGCTCCCGAGGCGTTGGCCGTGGTGGTACCCACCACGGTTCCATCCACGATGACGGTGACGGTGCTGCCGGGCTCTGCCGTGCCGCTGTAAGCCGGCTTGTTGTTGCTGGTGACCGAGCCGTTGGCCGGAGCCACCACCACTGGAGCAGCCGGAGGCGTGGTGTCCACCGTGAAGCTGTTGGTGTTGGAATCGACACTGGTATTGCCCGCTGAGTCCGTGGCGCGGGCCTTCACCGAGTGCGTGCCATCGGCCAGCGCCGTGGGCTGCGTGAAGCTCCACGCTCCCGAGGCGTTGGCCGTGGTGGTACCCACCGTCGTGCCATCAATGATGACGGTGACGGTGCTGCCGGGCTCCGCTGTGCCGCTGTAAGCCGGCTTGTTGTTGCTGGTGACCGAGCCGTTGGCCGGAGCCACCACCACCGGAGCGGCCGGAGGCGTGGTGTCCACCGTGAAGCTGTTGGTGTTGGAATCGACGCTGGTATTGCCCGCCGAGTCCGTGGCGCGGGCCTTCACCGAGTGCGTGCCATCGGCCAGCGCCGTGGGCTGCGTGAAGTTCCAGGCCCCCGCGGCATCCGCCGTGGCGGTACCCACCGTCGTGCCATCGACGATGACGGTGACGGTGCTCCCGGGCTCCGCCGTGCCGCTGTAGGCCGGCTTGTTGTTGCTGATGGTTGATCCGTTGGCTGGCGTCACCACCACCGGGGCCGCCGGAGGCGTGGTATCCACCGTGAAGCTGTTGGTGTTCGAGTCAGCGCTGGTATTGCCTACCGCATCCGTGGCGCGGGCCTTCACCGTGTGCGTGCCATCGGCCAGTGCCGTCGTCTGCGGGAAGCTCCAGGTGCCGGAAGCGCTCGCCGTCGTGGTCCCCAGCACGACTCCATCCACGATCACCGTGACGGTGGTCCCCGCCTCCGCGGTACCGCTATAGGTCGGCTTGTTGTTGCCGGTCACCGAGCCATTGGCTGGCACAAGCACCACCGGGGCCACCGGAGGCGTGGTGTCCACCGTGAAGCTGTTGGTGTTGGAGAACGGCCCCGTATTACCGGCTGCGTCCGTCGCCGTCGCCCTCACCGAGTGCGTGCCATCGGCCAGCGCCGTGGCCGGAGTGAAGCTCCAAGCGCCCGACGCATTGGCCGTGGTAGTGCCCACCACGACTCCGTCCACGTACACGGTGACGGTGCTGCCGGCCTCGGCCGTGCCGCTATAGGTCGGCTTGTTGTTGCTGGTGGTCGAGCCATTGGCCGGCGCAAGCACCACCGGGGCGGCCGGAGGCACCGTGTCCACCTTGAAGGTGTTGGTGTTGCTCGGGCCGCTCTGGAGCGGGCTATTGATCGCAATGGCATAGACAGAGTGGGTCCCGTCCGCCAGGGCCGTAGGCTGTGTGAAGCTCCAGTTACCGGCGGCATCCGGCGTCACGCGCCCGATCTCGACGCCATCCACGTAGATGGCCACCTGGGTGCCCGCCGAGAAGGGCGTGGCGAGCGTGCCGCTATAGGTGGGCGTGGAGTTGTTCGTGCTGGAGTTGTTCGGAGGCGTCACCACCACCGGCGCGGTCAGCGGGTAGTAGCACTCCGGGATGAGCGTGAAGTCGCCGTTGCCGCCCATCTGCGCGCCGTACGGATCTGCAGTGCTCTGCTGAATCCCCTGGGGTCCGCCAGCGACGGCCGATGCGGTCAGCGGACAGAGGGGAGCGCCTCCACAGGCCTGCAACAGAATCCGCCCCCCGCCACCTCCACCTCCGGGCCCCGTGAGCGCTGACGCGATGCTACCTCCGTGCTCTCCCTTCGCATGGATCTTGCTCGGTGAGCACTGCGCAGTCCCTTGGAGGCGAATGTGGATGGTGCCTCCTGCACCGCCACCGCCCCCACCATCATCCGAGGAGATATCCGCGGAGTAAAAACCATCAGCCAGGATGCTGCCCGTCCCGGTGAGATTATTGGCGCGGATGAAGACGATGCCTCCACCTGTGCCGCCCGCCGCCGTCGGCGAATTCCGGATATGACCTGGACCACCGCCACCGCCCAGGAGCAGACGCGTCAGCGATGGGGCGATCAGCGCCGTACCGCCCTGCCCTCCCACAACCCGATTGCCGTCGTTGCCTCCATCCCCTCCGGCTCCACCGTTGCCACCTCCGCCACCACCCGACTTCACGCACACGCCACCGCCACCGCCACTGGCCACCCGGCCGCGCCCCGTCTGCGAGGTCCCATAACGCGTCACGGCGATGCCCTCTCCCTTCTGGGCTCCCGTTGGCGCGGGCTGATCCAGCCCCGAGCAAGTGGTGGTCGTACTGTTATCCAGCACGGGCTGGCCGCCACGGAAACCGAGGCTCGTCACGCTGATGGTGGCGTTGACGGTCACCGTGCCCGTGGCCAGGAAGGCCAAGACTCCGCCGATGCTTCCGTTCCACGGGCGGGCGCCGACGCTTGACGTCCCGCCGATCGTGACATTGACGTACTCCGGCACCCGGATGACCTGGGTCACGTTGGCCGCATAGGAGTAGAGCAGCGGCTGCGTCATGGTCAGCACCGTCGGCGTCGCTCCGGACACCCCGGACACCCGCGCCAGCTCCCAGCGCCCCACCGGATCGTTGCTGAGATCGATCGGGCCGGGCGTGCCAGAAGCCGGCTCGGGGACGATGCCCGTGGTCTGGAGCACCATGATCAGGTCCCCAATCACGATGCCTGGGTTGGAGGACACCGTGATGGTGGTGTCCCCCGGTGCCGCGGGAGCGCTCACCTTGGCGTAGAGGTTGATGATGCCCGTGCCCAAGGTCTGTGAGCCGTTGTGCCCATCGCCCAGGCCGTAGATGTCCTCCCCGGCCAGGGCGGGCAGCGCGCACATGAACACCGCCAGCTGCGCGGCGCGGATGAGCTTTCTCGAAGATGCGTTCTTCATGTGTCTCGTCCCCCGCGCCTACTGCTGGGCGCCCTCGCGAGGAGTGGTGAGGAATTCGACCCGGCGGTTGGCCGCCCGGCCTTGCTCGGTGGTGTTCGGCGCGACCGGCATGCTGCGGCCCATGCCCTTCGCCTCCAGGCGCTGCGGCGCCACCCCCTTCTTGATCAGGTACTCGCGCACCGCCTCCGCGCGGCGCTGGGACAGATCGTGGTTGTACGTGTTGTTGCCACGCTCGTCCGTGTGGCCCTCGATCCAGACCTTCGCCAGCTCGGGGTGCTCGAGGATGACCTTCGCCACCTGATCCAGCAGCTTGAAGCTGCGCTTCTGGATCGTCGCCTTGGCGGTATCGAAGTAGACCTTGTCCTTGATCTCGAGCCGATCCTTCTGGATCTCGACGATCTGCTTCTCCTTCACCGGGCAACCCTGGTTGTCCACCGGGCCCGGCTCCGTCGGGCAGTTGTCGCGGTGATCCGGCACCGTGTCGCCGTCCGTGTCCTTCGCCGGGCAGCCCTTCAGCTCGGCGATGCCGGGCTCGGCCGGGCAGGCGTCCACCGCGTCCTCGATGCCATCCTTGTCCGTGTCCGGGCAGCCCTGGAACTGCGCCACGCCGGGCACCGCCGGGCACTTGTCCGCCGAGTCCTCGATGCCGTCCTTGTCCGTGTCCGGGCAGCCCTGGAACTGCGCCACGCCGGGCACCGCCGGGCACTTGTCCGCAGAGTCCTCGATGCCATCCTTGTCCGTGTCCGGGCAGCCCTGGAACTGCGCCACGCCCGGTACCGTCGGGCACTTGTCGTCCGGATCAAAGACCCCGTCGCCATCCGAGTCCTTCACCGGGCAGC